>JAUXAU010000128.1 GCA_030619765.1 Thermoplasmatota archaeon | reverse complement strand
TCTATCTTGCGTTGTTCTTTTACTGTGATTGGGTCGACAATCCAACGTTTAGGAAATTGGAGATTTCACTCCACTCGATTCAATGTTTAGAGACTTCACTTTTTCAAAGTGGAGTCATTGAATCGAAACCATCATTTTTTACCTTACTCGATTTTATGCCTTCTTTTTAAGTTCGTCTTCAGTTGTTTCCTTTTTTGGCATTTGTTCATTTTTTCCTTCCTTGTAATTTCTCCGTATTAGAGTATAGGAAATAAAAAACAATATCGCTGAGATTATCATTAAATAAAAACCTGGAGACCAGGACCAATGTAATATCGAAGATGCTTCTTCGATATTCGACAAGAGTGAAAGCTGTATAAAAATGATAAACAAAAAAACAGTCATAATGGAAGAAACGGCGGCATAAAGAGAATTTTTACTATGTTTTCGTTCTACTTTTTTATAAGCTACCGCGCTTGTTCCTAAAGAAACCAGGCCCAAAGGCACAATTAAATACAACAATAGAGTTGCGAATGCAAAGCCATATAATGCAGGCGATCCAGAAGTTCCAGAAAAAATATCTGGTTCTGTTGGTGCGAATATCCATTCTTGTATACCTGGCAATTTTGGACTTATTTGCATACCGCCCCAATGAAAATAATTAATATTAATACTGATATTGGCAAAAAGGGGTATCGGCATTTCTTCCGAGATCGTCATTGAAAGACTGCCCCACGGTAAAATCTGTGCAACACCGCATAAGATGATTCCAGCAATTAAAATGACTTTAGCAATCATCTTCAAATCTATGTTTTTCATTTTAGCTCCTACTTAAATTACAGTTTCGTAACATCTAATTATTTAAAAATATACCCTTGCACACTTATTTTAAATCATAATATCAACATAATTTATATGATGTAATAGCATATATCGTAAATGCGGAGATGGACAATGTCTAAAATTACCAGCATTAAAGCTCGAGAAGTTCTAGATTCAAGAGGAAACCCAACTGTTGAAGTAGATGTATTAACTGAAGATGGGATTTTTAGATCCATGACTCCTAGCGGTGCAAGTGCTGGAAAACATGAAGCGTTAGAACTTAGGGATGGAGATAAAAATAGATATTTTGGAAAAGGAACTTTAAAAGCTGTTGAAAATGTAAATAAAATAATCGCTCCAAAAATCATTGAAATGGATTGTCGTCAGCAAGAGGCAATTGATAACATAATACTCAAGTTAGATGGAACTGATAACAAAGATAAGCTTGGCGCTAATGCAATACTCCCCGTTTCAATGGCAGTAACTAAAGCCGGTGCTGCTGCCAAGAGCCTTCCTCTATATTCATATATTGGAGAATTATTTGGTGTTTCTCCGTATAAATTACCTGTACCTATGTGTAATGTTATTAATGGTGGCAAACACGCGGGGCAGGAAAATTCAATACAAGAACATATGCTTATGCCTACTGGAGCAACATGCTTTGCCGAAGGCATTAGAATGATTTCTGAAAGTTACCATCATCTTGCAAAACTTCTAAAGAAAAAGTTTGGTGCTGGGGGAACTTTAATAGGCGATGAAGGTGGTTTTGCCCCTGCTCAGATAACTGATGTAAATGAGCGGTTGGAATTAATGCTTAAGGCAGTAGAAAATGCTGGGTATGACGGCATGATGAAAATAGCATTAGATCCGGCATCGAGCGAATTTTTTTATGATGGAACGTATAAGATAGGTAACAAACCATACTCTGGAGGAGAAATGATCGATTTCTATGCCGATCTTTGTAAAAAATTCCCTATTGTAAGTATCGAGGACGGTCTTGCAGAGGACGACTGGGATTCATGGATTGAAATGACAAAAAAACTGGGAAAAACTATCCAAATTGTTGGTGATGATTTGTTTGTTACCAATACGAAACGAATCCAGAAAGGTATTGAAATAAAGGCAGCCAACTCTGTTTTAATTAAACTCAACCAGATCGGCTCTGTTACTGAAACATTGAATGCAATAAAAATGGCACAGGATGAAGGATGGACTGCAGTAGTAAGTCACAGAAGTGGAGAAACTGAAGATTATTTCATTGCTGATCTTGTTGTTGGAACTAGCGCAGGGCAGATAAAGACTGGCGCCCCTGCCAGAAGTGATAGAAATGCCAAGTACAACCAATTGATACGAATCGAGGAGGAACTTGGGGAAAAAGCGGAGTATCCCGGAATTGATTTCCGTATGATTTAGCTGCCACAAACGTTTTTATATGGTTATATATACCCACATTGAGGGTTATTTATGAAAGTACTTATTACAGATAAAATGGCAAATGAAGCAATTCAACTTTTGAAAGATGCAGGTCATGATGTTACGTTTGATGAGATGGATGGAGACACACTACTTAAGGAAATAGCAAACTATGATGCTTTAATGATAAGAGGAAGAACAAAGGCTATAGAAGATATAGTAAAAGCTGGAGCAAAGGGAAAATTGAAAGTAATTGGGAGAGCAGGTATCGGTGTTGATAATGTTGATCTAAAAACAGCTGCTAAAGAAGGGATAAAGGTTGTTAATGCACCTACAGGTGCTACTGCTAGTGTTGCGGAGTTGACCATCGCTCATATGTTGTCACTGTCGAGACATTTAACAAAAGCGGACTCGACGATGAAGAAGGGAGAATGGGCAAAAAAACAACTGAAAGGAAATGAATTATATGGAAAAACACTCGGCCTTATTGGCTGTGGCAATATAGGAAAACTTACTGCAAAATATGCTCAAGTATTCAATATGTCAGTCGTTGGCTACGATCCTTTCATTTCGAAAGAAGATATGCAGAAAGATGGAATAAAAAAGGTAGAAGAGCTTGGGGAAATAATGAAAACTGCAGATTTTATCTCGCTTCATCTCCCTCACATTTCAGCAACACACTATATTGTCAATAAAGAGATGCTTTCAAAAATGAAACCATCTGCATATCTCATCAATTGTGCTCGAGGTGGAACCGTCGATGAAAAAGCACTCTATGATGTATTGAAAAATGGCAAGATTGCTGGTGCAGGCATGGACGTTTTTGAAAATGAGCCGCCAAAAGATAGTCCCTTGTTGAAACTTGAAAATGTTGTGTTAACACCACATATCGGAGCGAATACAAAAGAGGGGCAGATACGAGCAGGTACTGTGTGTGCCGAGCAAATAATTAAAGTGTTAAATGGAGAAACACCTGACTTTTGGGTAAATAAGCATTTAATGTAATGGAAAAATATAATTATATGGAATGTTTTACTTTAAACAATGAAAAATTTAGATGGCATAATAGAAAAAATAGATAAACATATCAATGAGAAAGACAAAATACGGGAACAGGCATTAAGATCCTCTAGAGATATAATCATTGGATGTAGAAAAGCTATTCAATTTCTACATAGAGATTTAATAGAAGATGCTGAGAGCTATATTAAACAAGCATCTGATAAGTTGACAGATTTATATGATTTAACTAGAGATTACCCCGATTTATTTCATGCTGGTTTTGTTGAAAATGCCGCTCAAGAACTTGTAGAAGCACATTGTCTATATAACATAATGCTTGGTGAAGAATTACCAGATCCTGATACAATACAAACTACATACAGTTCATATTTATTGGGCTTATGTGATGTTGTTGGAGAATTAAGGAGAGGTGCACTTGATTTCATACTTGAAGGAGAAGCTTCAAAAGCAAACGAATACCTCAATCATATGGATAAAATATATGATGCTATTATGAGTTTAGATTATCCATCAGGGTTAATTCCAATAAAAAGAAAACAGGATATGGTAAGAGGCTTAATAGAAAAAACAAGGGGTGAGCTTGCTGTTGCAAGCTGTGAGCGAAGGATAGAAGATAGAACTCACGAGTTTCGTGGATTGCTTGACAAGATTAATGGAAAGAAAAAAGCAAAAGAAAAGAAAAAAGACACAATGGATATCGACATTGACAAAGTGTGGTAATTTAAAATTATTTTTTCTAGGATAATACGAAATCTTTATAATACATCAGATCTCATTTATTTTTTATATACAAAAGCTTCCTCTGGAGTCCTGGAAGGATATGATACTAGAAAGAATACAAGCATGAATGGAGGTATTTTTTACTAGTAAAAGTGTATTCAAATCTCGTCTTGTCTGATGGATGTGAAGATGAGTAACTATTGAAATGTTACTTCTTCTTCCCGTGTGTGCATCCTATTACATTTCCATCCTTGTCAAATTTGGTGTCACCTGAAGCGGTTGCTTTAAAAGGATAAGCACAAATCCCGGTGTTTTCGTCTTTAAATTTACATTTAACACATTTCATGAAATCATCTTAAACGTCGCCAACCAGCAGGAGTCATTTTTTCAACAATTAATCCGCCGCCGGAGCTTACCGAAAGTCTGTAATCGCTGGAATTCTCATATCCAAGTGGTCCTTCAACTGCCGTTGTCAGTTGTAACACTTCAGAATCTGTAAGTATTAGTTTTTTAACAGTTTTTTCCCTCCGACTTTTCCGTTTCATCTTGTTCATAAACAACCGCATTGTTTATTTATCTT
>JAUXAU010000105.1 GCA_030619765.1 Thermoplasmatota archaeon | reverse complement strand
CATTGCACCTGTGCATGAACATGATGTATACACTAAACTTTCTAAGGTACCAGAGGTTGTTGAACTCCATCCGTTGTTTGGAGAATATGATCTACTGGCAAAAATCGAAGGCGATGATTTCGAAAGTCTAGGAGTTATTGTAGTAAACAAAATCAGATCAATTGAAGGGATACTTGATACAAAAACATTGACGGGGACGAAGTTTTAGTGTAGAGAAAAAAGAATAAATGAATTAAACATCTTTAGCTAATTGGAATATAATGTGGGCTTGAGGGGAGAACATGACTAAATGTAAGAAATGCGATACAAAACTAAATTTTCGAAATAATTTTGGAGGCATCTGTGAGAAGTGTTATGATAAAAGACAGACAAGAATAAGTAAAGAATAGTTAAGATAACAACCTATTCTATTTTTAGGGAGAAGACACTAGTGATCCAACGGTTATCAAAAAGGTATATCTGACTACAACCTAAAATATCTTTGGTATTTTAAAAAAAGGAAAAAAGAAGGTTTTAGTTAGTCCATGGAAAATATCGCTGAGATGATCGTCGATTTTCTCGTCGAAAATATGCGTGAAAATGCTGTAGTCATGACCACTAGACCACGAGCCCTATTAGTCAAACTTTTTACAGGTGAAATTAATTGGTTGTATGTTCTATATTGTACAATCTCAGAATTTATAGTGGTTTTTAAATGTTTCAGTTTCTGTTTGTCAAATGGTTTGAAATAAGTTATACAAAAAATCTTAAAATATATTCTTTGATGATTCTTATTTGTAAATTCTTTTTTAATAAGTTACTGGAAACTCTTCGGGATAAAGATCTAGTATCGTAGGATGCTGCTGGCCAAGCAAGCTCAACCAAAACTCTGCAAAATCGAAAGCTTCTTCTGCTGAGTTTATTCCATCGCCATTTCCAAAGAAATCAGCCAATCCCGCGAATCCTTCTATTAATAAAAATGAAAAATCCGATCCATAAGATACTTCGTTTTCTCTACAGGACATCAATACTACTCGACCTTGTGTTGCAAGTTCTTCAGCAAAGCCGTGAGTAAACGATTCAGCAGTATAATCCTCAAGCATAGTTCCAGCAAACATTGGGTAGTCATTGAATCCCCCGCTGAAACAACTATCTACAATAAGACATACTCCTTTAGATTGCAATAAGCTAAGGAAAAAATTCAACAAATCATCCCATATAAATGCATAAAATTTATCAAAACCTTCATACATTACAAGGATTTCATCCGCTCCATCGTCTTCGTCTTTTGGTGGAAGATCTATTGGAGCGCCATTCGGGCCTCTCAATGGGCCACCATGTGTTGTTAAATATATTAGTGACAAATCGTCGCTATCTTCGTTTTGGATTAACCAAATGAGTTCTCGTATAAGTCTACGACCAGTAGCTTGACTAGCAGTAACTTTATGGATGTGATCTGCTTGCCATTGGGGAGAATCAAGAAGCACATCATACAGATCATTAACAGCCTCAATCATTGACGGGCGATCTTGATCTGGATTATTTTTATAGACTCCAACTGCAAAAAGTAACGCCCAGTATTCTGTTCCTGCAGCCTCCTGACTAACAGTTAATTCTTCTGCATCTATGCTGTTATTTCTCATTATTGCCCTTTTTGTATTTAATCCTGCATTGCAAACAGGTGAGACAATTAACAATATGCAAATAATTGCTATAATCATCATTGAAAATTTTATATCCAGAGTACCTTTCATTTTTAATCCACCTTTAATATTAATAATGTTACTAATATAAATCAATTTCCATGCTTCTATCATCGAAATTTTAACTCGTTAAATTTTGGAATGTGAAATTTAATATGCAAAAAACTGTTTCATGGCTTCACAATAACCGTATTGGAGAAAAAATATGGAAGCAATTATTCTCGCCGGTGGATTTGGAACTAGGCTTAGACCACTAACGTATACAAGAGCAAAAGCTCTACTGCCCATACTAAATAAACCTATGGTTTACTATTTGATTACTATGTTGCCCAAAGAAGTTGATAAGGTTATCTTGGCTGTAAACTATAGAAAAGATCAGATTGAAGAGTATCTTAAAAACAATGACTTTGGAAAAGAAATAATAGTAAACGATGAACCAGAGCCTTTAGGGACTGGTGGTGCTGTAAAATTTGCAGAAAAACATGTCACAGGGTCTTTTCTTGTGTTAAATGCCGATATCATATGTTCTTTGAATCTTGATAACATGATAAACTTTCATGAAAAGAAAAATGCTGTATCTACAATCTCTCTTTGGCCTGTAGAAAACGTCTCTGAATTTGGCGTAGTAGATATGAAAGATGATGGGAATGTAATAGGTTTTGTAGAAAAACCAAAACCTGAAGATGCACCATCAGATCTTATAAATGCTGGCGCCTATTTTTTAGAACCAGAGGTTTTGGACTATATAGAGACAGGCCGTTTAGTTTCTATGGAGAAAGAAATATTTCCACAGATTATTACTGATACTGGAAAATTTTTCGGTTTTAAGTTCAAAGGATACTGGATAGATGTAGGTAGAATACAAAGCTATATTGATGCTCACAAACTCCTTCTGAAGAATCAAAAGTTAAAATACTCTGAAGGAAATGATTGTGAAATTAATGGGAAACTTTCTAAGTCTTGCATCGGAAGTAATGTTTTTATTGGAGATAACTCAAACTTAGGATCTACAATTGTTTTTGATAATGTAAAAATTGGGAAAAACGTTGTATTGAATAACTGCGTAATTGGAGAAAATTGTAGAATAGGGGATCATTCAAATCTTAAAAATTCAGTTGTTGGCGACAATGAAATAATTGTTGAAAAAACAGTTTTAGATAATAAGATGGTTTGGAACCAACCTGTTCCTCATGGATATCCAAAAAAACAAATAGGTAATGTAATAGGAGAATAATAAAATCTATATGAGGTGTTAAGTTACGCTATTTTGTTGTGGGTGTTTGAGATGACAAAATTATTTGGTACAAATGGCATAAGGGGCGTTGTTAACGATGATATGAACTGCGAGCTTGCCCTAGGAATCGGTAAAGCATGGGGTACATATCTTAAAAAGACTGTTGCAAGACCAAAGATTGCCATTGGAACAGATGCAAGATTGTCAAATGATATGTTAAATACTGCAATTACTTCAGGACTACTTTCGACAGGATGTGATGTTGTTGATGTAGGCTTAGTACCTACACCCACCTTACAGTACACGGTTAAAGAAAAAGATTTTGATTCAGGCGTAATAATTACAGCTTCTCATAATCCACCTCACTTTAATGGTATCAAAGGAGTTGCCAGTGACGGAACAGAATTTTCTAAAGATGTAGAAGAAGCAATAGAGAAGATATATTTCGAAAAAAACTTTTCACTGGCGGATTGGGGAGACGTTGGAAGGCATTCAACTTGGGATGGATCCATTGATCTTTACATAAATGGAATTTTATCAACTGTTGATGTCGATCTCATAAGAAGACAACAGTTTCATGTTGTCCTTGATTGTGGAAATGGGGCGGGTTGTGTAGTTACTCCATTCCTTCTTGAAAAATTAGGCTGTACAGTTACAGAGCTTTTTTGTGAACTAGACGGAACATTTCCTGGGCACAATTCAGAGCCACTTCCTGAAAATCTTGGGGATCTAATGAAAACTGTCAAGGAATCAGATGTTTCTTTTGGTATGGCCCAAGATGGAGATGCAGATCGAGCCATATTTATAGATGAGAATGGAACGTACATATGGGGTGATAAAACACTCTCTCTTGCAGGAAAATATATAACCGAGGAGAAGAAGGGAGGTATATCGGTTACCCCTGTGACAACATCGACATGTTTCGAAGATACCATACAAGATAGCGGGGGAGAGGTGATATATACACGGGTTGGATCGCCTATTGTAGCAAGAGTGATGATGGAGAGAAATGCAGTATTTGGCGGGGAGGAAAACGGAGGCCTTATTTTCCCTGAATTACAATATTGCCGCGATTCAGCAATGTCCCTTGCAAAGATACTAGAAATACTTGCAAAAGAAAAGAGATCGTTGTCGGAATTAATTACAGAGATACCAAACTATGAAGTATATAAAACAAAGATGGCATGTCCAAATGATAAAAAAGAAGTGGTTATGAGGGCATTGGTCGATAAAGTTAAGGATAACAAAGATGTCATAAAAATTGATGAGACTGATGGTGTCAAGCTTTATGTAAAGGGTGGATGGATTTTGATGCGTCCCTCTGGAACAGAACCTATTTTTAGAGTATATGCTGAATCAAAAGATAAGCATCAAGCGGAGCAGTTGGCACTTACTTACAAAAAAATCGCGGAAGACATGATCCAGAGCATGAATACATCATAGTTTTCAACAATATAGCACTATACCTGTTGTTAGGTAAATCTTATAAATAAGAAGAGTATACGCTATCAAACCCTTAAAAAGAATATGAAAAAGAATAAATACTAAATTGAAATGTAGTTAAATGGAGGTAAAATCATGGCAGATAAACCACACATGAATATGGTAATTATCGGTCACGTCGATCACGGAAAATCAACGTTAGTTGGACAGATATTGCTTCAAACTGGGCAGTTCCCTGCGCACATGGTCGAAAAATACAAAGAAGAAGCAAAGGCAAAAGGAAAAGGAAGTTTTGCTCTTGCATGGATATTCGATAATTTGAAAGAAGAGCGGGAGAGAGGACTTACAATAGATGTAGCCCATAAAAGATTTGACACAGATAAATTCTATATCACAATTATTGATGCTCCTGGTCACAGAGACTTCGTAAAGAACATGATTACTGGAACGTCCCAGGCTGATGCTGCAATTCTTGTTGTAGCAGCTCCAGAGGGAATAATGGCTCAGACAAAAGAGCATATGTTCCTTGCAAGAACCCTTGGCGTTAAACAGCTGATCATTGCAATTAACAAAATGGATGACACAAAACCAGCCTACGATAAAAACAGGTATGAGACGGTCAAAACCGAGGTTGAAAAACTTGCAAAAAGCGTCGGTTACAAAGAAGACCAACTACAATATATTCCAATATCTGCATTTATAGGTGACAATGTCAAGGAAAAAGGTAAAATTGACTGGTGGAGTGGGGACACCGTTTTAAAAGCAATTGACAACTTCGCTATTCCTGAAAAACCGACTCAGTTGCCACTCAGATGGCCAATTCAAGATGTCTATACAATAAAAGGTGTCGGTACAGTTCCTGTTGGAAAAGTAGAATGTGGCATTATGAAGCCCGGACAACAACTCATTTTCAAACCGAGTACAAAACCTGGCGGAGTAAATGGAGAAGTTAAAACCATTGAGATGCACCATGAGCAAATATCTCAAGCAATACCCGGCGACAACGTCGGTGTGAATCTGAGGGGTGTCGACAGAAACGATATTAGAAGAGGTGATGTTGCTGGACCAACAAACGATCCACCAACAGTCGCAAAATCATTTATCGCGCAGATCATGGTATTAAACCATCCGTCTGTAATAACGAAAGGATACACGCCAGTATTTCACTGCTACACTTCACAGGTAGCTTGCAGATTTGAAGAGATACAAAAGAAACTTGATCCAAAAACAGGACAGGTAAAAGAAGAAAATCCCGACTTTATTAAAACCGGTGACGCAGCAGTAGTAAAGGTTGTACCAACTCGACCAATGGTCATTGAGCCTTCAAAGAAAATTCCACAACTTGGAAGGTTTGCTATTAGAGATATGGGACAAACTGTGGCTGCTGGTGTTTGTTTAGAAGTAGAAGAAGCAAAATAAGCTTCTTTTTCTTTTTCGTTCAGCATAAAGATAAGGAGCACAAAGGATGCCAGCGCAAAAAGCACGGATATCACTTACCAGTACGGAATCAAAAAAACTCGATGAAGTTTGTAATCAAATAAAGATGATTGCGGAAAGGACCGGTGTTGCACTACGTGGGCCTGTTCCATTGCCAACAAAACATCTTAAAGTTCCATGTAGAAAATCTCCTGATGGAGAAGGAACAGAGACTTGGGACCATTGGGAAATGAGAATCCACAAAAGACTTATTGATTTGGATGCAAGTGACAGAGTACTGCGTCAGCTCATGCGTATACAAGTGCCAGATGGTGTCCATATTGAGATTGTTTTAAAATCTTAGAAAAACTCTTTTTATTGATTTCTAATACACTTTATATTTAATGGATAATATACCGAGGTATATACAAAATAATATGCTGAGGTAGCAAAGCCCGGCCTACCGCGCCGGCCTTGAGAGCCGGTTCTCCGCAAGGGGATCGGGAGTTCGAATCTCCCCCTCAGCGTTTATCAGTTATTGGGCGTGTGGCCTAGCATGGATATGGCACTGGCCTTCTAAGCCAGGGATCGCGGGTTCGAATCCCGCCACGTCCGCTCAACATTACACGGTTTATTTTCCACTATAATTAGATTTATAAACAATATTTTTCAGTTTTTTATGTTAGAACTATTACTTCTTCGCAGCTTCCCTCAAACCAAAAGTGGGCAGGGTATAATCTGATCGGTTTCGTCCTTAACAACCTAAATGCACCTTCAAATCCTGTTACTATGACTGTGTGTTTTTTACTAAAAGAAGTTACATTTTCGTTATCTTTTATAGTTGTTAAAAAGGAAAACCTTTTAAGAATTGGTAATTGAGGGATATTTTTGGTATACTTCACTGAGAAAGCAAGATCTTTAACATTGATAGAAATATTAGGAAACATAAAATGGTAAATTCTGGTACCAAGAATCATTTCTATTAATGCAATCTTTAAAAATGGCCCGTCAATTAGAGTAATCTCAGCGGCATTTAAAAATGGTGAAATAGGGCCAATTGTCGAAATCTCTGTTTTGTTTTCATCATTCAAAAATACTAAACATTCTTCGGGCATCTTACTTTTAATATCTATTCCCTCAGCAGGAATTAAGCTATCTTTAGCAACAACTATGCCAACAAAAAAACTTGTCATTATCAATGCTATTACAAACATTCCAATTATTTTCCTTTTCATGATTTTTCCCCAAACATATAATTTAAGTAAATATTAATATTTAAATATTTATACCAAATATAAAGTTTTCCACTAAAACAAGTAATCTCAGATTACTATGATCTTATATTTAAAAAAAGAAAAAAAGATATTGCACGAATTTTTAGATTCTTTTTCTAAACATCCAAATTTTTTTCCTTCGAGTACTTCCAGTAAGCAATCGATCGGTTTTAAACACCCACACGACAATAAAGATTGTTACAACTGCAAATATTGTCACATAAATAATACCACCAATGACAAGCAGGTAGTCATTGAAGATGAGTGCACGTGTCGCCATCATTGGATGTGAAAACGGTATTGCAAAAAGTAACCCTTTCAATGCAAGAGGCAACGTATCAAAATCTGCAAACATTGTAACAAACATAGGCATCATAGCAAGCATAGCTACTGGAAAGGTAAGAGTCTGGGCGCTTTTGTAGTTCTTTGCCATGGTTCCAAGAAGCATACAGAGTGCAAGCGCTGCGATAAGTGTTATAAATAAAGAAATCCCAATCAATACAAAATCAGAAGAAGTCAACGCTAAATCAAAATCTGCAAGATTCAATCCTTCAGACATCTGAAATCCTTGTAAATAACGACTCATACCAAACATATACACAACAGCAAAAAGTAGACCAATTATCGCACTTGCAACAATCTTTCCAGTTACTATATGGGTCCGTTTCACAGGAAGCGTAAGTAGTGTTTCAAGTGTTTTATTTTCTTTTTCCAGTGCCATTGATGAAATAACCATATTTCCAGCCATAATTATAATCATCATGATAACAATAGGAATTAACATTGATTGGGAGGACAACATACCTGAAATCGTTCCCGGTGAAAGCCTAATTTCCCTATCTTTAAAATATGT
>JAUXAU010000081.1 GCA_030619765.1 Thermoplasmatota archaeon | reverse complement strand
TCTATCTTGCGTTGTTCTTTTACTGTGATTGGGTCGACAATCCAACGTTTAGGAAATTGGAGATTTCACTCCACTCGATTCAATGTTTAGAGACTTCACTTTTTCAAAGTGGAGTCATTGAATCGAAACCATCATTTTTTATAAAATCTCTTGCACGTTCTCTTCCATATCTCTGTTTCAAATATCGTAGATATTTCTTCTCATTATCGATGTTAAGGATAAACGCCATATTTTTTCACACCTAAGGTTGTATGTTTGCAATTTTGCTTATTTATTGTTTGTTGTGCAATTGTTATCAAAAACTGTGTAACTGGAGTTATAGCGCTGAACTTAAAAATGAGAGAGTGGGAGAATAGGAAAAAAGGAGTTATCCCTAACAATTTACCAGTACTATCTAAGTTGCTATTTCAGCCAAAATTTTATCTTATTTTCTTCCGCGTTTATCGCCCTTCCTTCTATCTTTCCTTCTCTTGCAAGCCATCCAATCGCAGAAGATGCATCTTCTTCTTCAATTCGCGCTAATCGAGAAATAGATATTACATCAACCTCTCCCCACGTATCAAGAACTCTCCAAACCTTACCAGCATCCTTTCCGATTTTGGAGGTTAAATTGGTTTCCCCTAATTTATAGGTGTCATCTTCTTTACAAATTTTATTTTCTCTAGAAAGCCATCCAACTGCACTGTAGAACATATTGTTTTCAAGTTTTGTTCCCCATATAAGTTTGTTTTCTGTTAGAGGGCCTTTTGAATTTAGTGCTTTCCATACTTTACCCACACTTTGTTCAAAAGAGTTAATTATATCCATAAGGTACCTCGCCAAAACAAGCTAATGCTTTATGGAATTAAATACATTATGATTCTACAAAATAGAGTTCCCCTTTGACCTTAATCGTGTTTATTGTAATTCTTTGTTTAGGTTCTGTGGGGAGGATAAAAAGTTATTCCAAATTTGTAATTTGTATAATTATTTTAAGGAATTAAAAAAAAGAAAAGAAGAGTTTCTCTTCCATGACTGAATTATCATGGAAGGAAAAGAAGAAGAGAGAAAGTTAAGGTTTATTCACTGGGGGTTTAATATTCCGCTGTAGCGGGGAACCAATCCCAGTTTAACCATGACCACAGTCGCAATGGATGAACCATGGGGCCAAAAATCGGTCTTGGAATAATTCCAGGCCAGTCACTCCAATAATTTCTGGCCCAACGATTAAAAAATGAATTATAAAAAACTGCATTATATTTATTTTCTATGAAATTATTTTTAATAATTTTATTGAAGCTGCTGCCGTCTTCAACGATTATTCCACACCAGTCATTATTTGAAATAGCATTAGATATGATGAAGTTTTGTGTAGATTTACAGTCAAGACAAACTCCTTCAAAATTATGTGAAATCCGATTGTTTTGAATCCGATTATTATTGGAATGAATCAACCATAACATTCCATCCCCTGAAGAAATATTTGAATCTTCTACTAAACATTTTGAACAGTTTACAAGTATACATCCAAAATCTGCATTAGTTAAATTTACACCCCTTATGGTCATATTTGTACAACTTACAAGGATTATCTGTCCTGCATCATCTATGATCTTATCGGATTCACCTTCTAAATAGACAAGAGGTTTGCCGTTAACTGTGTTATTGTAAATTGTATGAATGAAATATTTTTCACAGAATGAATTTGATGCTGAACCAACGTCATACAAAGAAAAGGTTACACCATCACCGATAAAGTCATTATTAAAAATTGTGATGTTAGTAACTTTTTTACCAAATATGCCTAATGTATTCTGACATAAGATATTCCCGCAGATTATAGAATTTGAGGCAGTTAACCGAATTCCTGCATAATACCAATTTGAACCATTTTTTTCATTTCCTAGACTTCCATTTTTTACGGTAAATCCACTTAATGTAACATCTTTGGCTATCACATGTACTGTGTCTCCCTTCCTTCTACCATCGATTATTGTACTAGTCTTGTTTTCACCGATCAAATCTATTGATTTATTTACAATCACATTTTCATAATACATTCCACTATACACATAGACTGTATCTCCATTAGAGGAATCATTTATTGCACCCTGAATTTTAGAATAGTTGCCAGGTCCACTACCTCCCACATACAACGTGTTCCCAGAAGAAGTTGGCATAGTATGTTTCTTTATAATCATGGTACCAGTTGATGGAATAATACTCATTCCAATAAACAAAACTATGAAAGCAAAGACCACCAATTTTTTAAGTAGATTGTTCAGCATAAGCTTCCTCCCAAATTATATCTTCATATGTCTAAATATGGATAAGGAGAGAATATATGTCTCTTCTCTTAAATTATGTGTTTTACTTTCTCCTGATTTTTTTATGAGCAACAACTACTATGACCGCTATGATCACCAGGAAGGTCACGATGATTGCTACAACCCATAACGTCATTACGGGTTCTGGTTCTTTTAAATGTGGATAACCTGTTGCTCCAAATGGTGTATGTCCATTTAAATTCAATTCTTCATCATAGCTTAAGGGCTTTGGTTTTTCCCAGTGATTTTCATCGCTGTACTCTGTGCTTGGTACAAAAACTCTTAGATCTGGATCACCAAATAGACAAACATTTTCCCAAACATCCCACCAGAATTGACCAACAAGTAACTCTTGACCGCAGGCTCTCATTCCTCTCTCATAGGCTTCTCCTAATGTGTCACCCATAGCAAATCTTTTGATTAATAATTGAGTCCAAGATGAAGCCCAATCTGTCGTTGTCCAAGGATCAATTATCTGATATGTTGTACCATGCCGCATCCAAGTTAAATGTAAATAGGTGTTTGCAGGAAGACATGAAATTGTGTTGATACCACAAGAATGAAGATTATCAAGAGCATCATCAAAATCAACTCCCACATGTCCGCTCTGGGTTATACCGGATCCACTTGCTGGCGAATGAGTTACCTTTCCATCTCCCTGATAAATGTTAATGAATGGTAACCCCTCAGATAGCGTTTTTAATGGTTGTTTAATTCTGTCTCTGTAAAGCATGATCCCTACTGCTCCCCATAGATCATGGAGTTTTGTAAGTGAGCTGATTGGTTTCCAGAGTTTATTAATATAAATAAGCTGTGGATTAAGTGTTACTACGTCTGGATTATCTGTTGACCCAACTTCAGAAAATAGTTGGAATTTAATGGGTCGTAATTTTGAAAGTTTCTCCAGTAAAGGTGTCTCCATATCTATAATCGCTAATAATTCGTTAATACGATGAGGTAACCAATGTAGATATGTTCTAAGACGGCCGGGTTTCCACATTACTGGTTCATAAGCCCTCCAGGGATTTTCCTCATAAACATAAGGACTATCTGGATCCCACATACCAACTCCACCACCATCTAGGAAACTACCATGGCTGTTGACAACCCAAATCAGGACTCCTGTGTTTAGATTTTTAATGGCATACTCAAAGTTCGTTGAAAAACAATTACTATATCCCGCTTTTGAGGCATAATAAGGTATAACTTCTGATTCACTTTGATCAGGATAATAAGCACCAGATTTTTCAGGTACGACACCATCATCGATAGGATCTGGAGAATATTCAAATCCAGGAGTGATTCCATCTGCTCTTTCATATTTGAAATTCCAGTGATCACTTGCTAAATGGTTGAACCTATATTGATAAGTATTATAGGTTTGTAAGATTGGATATTTAAACTCTTCTTCAGCCATAGGTTTATAAATATGTAGATTTACACCTCTTGGATTTTTTAAACGACCACCAATTCGTTCAACTCTACTTGAACTTCCTTGAGTTAGTGTTACTTCATCCATGGCAGGGTTAACAAATATCATTGCAGGATAGAATTCATTTCTACATATTGCATAGGCAGCATCTACTGGTGAACTCCAAAATCTACCGGGATATGCGGCTCCTGTAAACGATCGATCCCACGGAGTGCCTATTTCGAACTGGCCAGCCACTGTTATTATAGTTTCATGCTCCTGTCTTTCTGATTTACCTTCTTCTAATTTTCCGTAATCATAATCCTCAAGAAACTCGTACGCTCGTTTACCTGACAGTAACATACTTCCAGAGGACGGTTCAACGTATCGCATGACAGCATTTTTTGACCACCAATCTGTGGGATAGGTAACAGCTTGAGATAATCTTGGATGTATATCAACAATAATTACTGGGCTTCCATGATGAGCAGCAATATATGCTGCTGGACCAATGTGTAGAGCCCCAGGGTATGTTCCCGCTGATTTTCGCTCGTTAATAAACCAATAATCCCATGGATCAATAGTTGTGAAAATAATATCATTTTGATTTGTGATATCTCTTATTGAATCATAAATATCTCTTGGGTCTTCATAGTTAGCTTTGATATCTGCAATATCGCTAATTTTTTGTTTAACTTCGCTTGATAAGTATCCTCCTAGATTAACCAGATAGATATTTTCAGCACCAAGTGTATAAAGAGTATCTTTGGTAATACTTGATAAGCTGGATGAAGAAGTATATAGTAATGGAGCATTTAGAACACTTGCAAGAACAGCGCCATTAGAAGCAGAAGATAAACAATCTCCCTCTACTTTTGAAAAATTTTGGCACCAGCTATAGTCAATAGTAAAATCTATGGGTGAAATGACGCTATCAAAAGCAAAAACACATACGAAATAGTGTTCTCCTTCACGACATTCGCCAAGTCTATCTATATCTAGTTTTACTTTACCTTCTCCACTTCCTTCAATTTTACCTTCCTTAATCTCATTTTTTGAAACACTACTAGCAATCTCTGTACCGATAGGATCTAAAACAGTCATACCTAGTTCTACATTTGGTTTATTCCATTTTAAAATTAATTCCACATTTCTACACCCAAATGGTGAACCCATTATATCTACTTCGGTTCCTGGATAAAGATCAACGTTTACATCAATAGTATTTTTCTTGAATAATGACATTTCTTCTGTAGGATCTAAAGCTGAATTATAATACAAACTTTCCATCTTACCCATTGAATTATAATCATCTTTTTTAGGAACAGCACTTATACCTATCTCCCATTTTCCATAATTGTGTATATAAGAACCAGCAACCTCTGAATATGGATATTTTCCACTATAATCACCAGCTACAGCTTGAACCATTCCTAGTTGGTCATCATATAATTGTAAATCCCAATCAATCTTTTCTTTCCATGTCATTTTTGTTGTTATATATTTGTAATTTTGATCATCAATATCAAAAGATTGATAAGTAGCTCCAACACCAATTGTTGGTAGTTTCATATTGTATGTTCTATGTTCAGCATCATATTTTGGTAGAGTACCTGAGGTTGTTCCAGAAGTGATTTCAGCAGGTTTTTCATATTCATCTTCAATTACAGCAATAACTGCATCATCTGAATAAGACCAGTCATTCAGCGCAATATCGCAGGCTATATCGTACGGATTATCACCATCTATAATCACATACTCGTTAGCTCTCCATTGGTCTACTTTATTCTTAGGTACATTTATCAGAGTCATCTGATCAAGCTGGCCGTTAGAATATTCCATCCAGTCATCCATGAAGTAATCTAAGCCTTGACGTGCATTCAAAGAACGTTCCTTATCCTCTTCATACTTGTATTCATCCTCAAAGTATAAAAGTGGATATGAAAACAACTTACCATCATGATTAAAAACAGCAGTAGGAACAGCAGCCAAGTACGCGTAATCATCAAGAATCGTATTCTTATCAAACTGTACAAGCGTAGCTTTCTTTAATGGTACAACCTCCGTATATGATGGCCCCTTGTCAAAACCCTCCATATGATCAATATCAACTGCTAGAGCAACCGGTAAAAAGCCCGCAGTTAGCATTACAAATACTATTGATAATACTATAATACTATTTGATTTAATTTTCTTTTTCAATTGTTATTCCTCCCATAAAAGAATGCAAAATTATTAATCATTCTGTATAATATAAATGTTTGGTATAAAAAAACGTCCTTAACAAAAGGTTAGTAGATTTATTTTCATTTACATCTTACCTTATCGCATTCATGCTGAAACTTCATAACAGATATTCCGCTTACTGAAGATGTATACAGTTGTACGTCGTTGTCATAAAGTATATCATTGCCAATTACACAAGCGAATCTGGGGCAAGGAAACCAGCCATTTCTATCAATGTCAATTCCTTGGTTATAGTATGCAGCCCATGGGAGCTCCATACAATACCAAAGATTTGCGGTATGGTGTTTAAAATTATAATCAGCAATCTTTCTACCAAAGAATGGAAACAGATAAAAAATCTGATAAGATGCACCTAATCTGTTCAATGCAAAATCTACAGCCGCTTGTTTCTGAGATGAGTTAGCCGTTGTCACATTTACAAAAGCAAAGTTCTTAAAATTTAAATGAAAAGAAGTGTAATTGACAATTTGAACTCCCTTTGCGGAAGCGTGAACAAAAGTATTATTGCCCAAATATAAAGCAGCATGATCATTATGAGGACCGGGTATAAACCATTTTCGACGTATGTCGGAGTCATCTCGACAATCCATGAGAACTATGTCTCCTCTCTTAACATAACTAGGAACTTCATACTGAATATGATTATAGGATTGTTTTTCTCCCGAAATTTCGTGAGCGCATACTATAAAAGATGGAGATATCATAATAAAAGCAGTAGCTATCACCAATCCAAATAATATCCGTTGTCCCATTTTCATTCTTCCACCCCTAATATATACTTTCTATATCTATATATTTTGTTTATAATAGTACTTAAACGTTTGTTTATTGTAAGTGTTGTCCTAAATCCGTAATCAGGGTTCTGGTATTGGTATGATAGTAATTGAAATAGGACCATAAGGTAGAGGGTCTTTATGCGACCAGATTCCAGACAAGCGTTTTATAATTGGTATGGGCGTTACACCTGCTTCAACATAAAGATAAAAATAAAGAACTTTTTGTTCTCCATTTGTTACTAATGGTTCAAGTTGATCTGCTTCAGTTATATAGATAATATAGGTTTCCCATGATTCATTTGTACATGACATTTCATTATATATACTGAATAAATCACCATAACCGGGTTCACTTATATATAAGCTAATCATTGTATAACGAAATTTATCTTTCCAAATCCAACTAGCTAAGTAAGTTATTGGGACCATATTCAGTCTATGCTTGACCGTAAGTGTAAAATTCATTTTTACTGTACCATTCTTTTCAGAAAAATAAAAAGTATCTTCTCCAGGGTAAAAGTCTACAACCATCGGAGGACCTTCACGTAACCAAGGGTAATGTACAACCTCGAGAAGTCCCAAACAGTTACCATCATAAGCACTCGCATTTGATATATCAATTTTTTTATTTACCCCAGCGGTAACAAGTAATGGTGTTGTCAAAATTAACAGAATTATGCTGCCTACAAATAATCTTTTAAATATCTTCATACATTTTCCTCCACGTTATTTTCTCACAATAAAACCTTTGTGAAAATTTCAATCTTTTATTTTTATTTAAATAATAGGTATAGATATTGTAATACATGTTGCCAAACCCTTTGTTATTAAGTTGGTTTCAGTGAAGTCAAAATCTTTTTGGGTGATAAAAATAAGAAAAGAGGGAAGAAGAACCCACTCCTAAATTCTTATTGTATATGCTTTTATTCCTCTATTAATTGGATATTCTGTAATAAGCGTTTTTAGGTTGGTACGATTTTAATTGGAATAGGATCTACAGGTACATCTGGATCGTCTAGGGCGTTTGTATGCGACCAGAGTCCAGTAAGGACTTGTATAATTCGTATGGGCGTTGCAGCAGCCTCAACATAAAGATAAAAATAAAGAACTTTTTGTTCTCCATTTGTTACTAATGGTTCAGATTGTTCTTCTTCCGGTATAACGACTGTATAGTTTTCGAATGAATACTCTTTACATGCCGTCATATTTTCAAAACCAAAATAATCAGTACCTTCACCTGAAATATACAGAAGGTTTATCCAAGTAAAACGAAATTCATCGGGCCAAATCCAACTAGCAAAGTAGGGCATTGGGACATTATTTAGTCTATGCTTGACCTCTAATGTAAAATTCATCAACACCTCACCATTTTCCTCAGGAAAATAATAATCATAATTTGGGTTGCCTGCTGGCGGAGTGTAATCTACTCTAATCCCACGATAGCTGAAAGTTCTGAATAAAAAGGGTTGATGTACAACTTCTATCGATCCTAAAGAGTTGTTATCATAGACGCTTGCATTTGATATATCAATTTTTTCATTTACCCCAGCGATGACAAGTAATGGTGTTGTCAACAGTACCAGAACTATGCTGCCTACAAATAGTCTTTTCAATATTTTCATATAAATACCTCCATTTTTTCCTCCCCCATCTTTTCTAAAAGGGGCAGGACTATAATAGAAAACAATTATTTAAATGTTGTGATATTTAAATAGAGGTCAGTATTCTAAACCAAACATTGAAACTGAATATTCATTATCTAATTCATCTGGCATATCAGAGTGAAATAGGGATTGTGCCCCTATGATCACATTCCGCCTTGCTCCTCTCGGCAAACCCTTCGGTCATGCCCTAATCACCCTGATCTCTATCAAATTCTGAAATACTGTCGCTTAAATTCATTGGTTGTGAAATTTCATATTGTAAAAATTATTATGCATAATATTGATATTATTAGAAATTACTCATATAATATCACTTGCATCAAAATACGCATTTATTCCTGGACTAAAAATAGCAATAACTAAAGGAAGTACAATAATAAGTACTAATCATTTTTTCCTAAGAGAATTCTTTATCCTTATTCCTCCTCAAACATATATTTGGTAAAGTTGTAATTGGTTAATTTAATTTAAATCTTCCAGATAAAAAACAGGATCATCTATCATAAAACCAGTATTGGCGTACTGATTTCATAAGCACATTTCTAAGGCTATTTTCTCAATGAAACAGAGATGATAATATAATAGACAACTATTTGTTTTACTGTGTCATTCTTTGCATCGGATCAAATGAAAAAAAGCAAGATAAGATGGTTCAATTGTTCAAATATTTTAATTTTAACCTGTTTAGTTTTATTCTTATGTGCTTCTACAGCTAAAGCAGATGTAATTATGCCTAGTCTTTTTAATTTTTTTCCCCTTTTTCATTTGATTTACCTAATCCCTGTAGTTTTGATAGAAGCTACGATTGTTTATATTTTATTTAGAATGAGCATTTTTAAAAAAGACAAAATCAAATACTGGTATTGTCTCCTTATGATTTTCGTTGCAAATATTCTGACTACTGCCATTGGTATTTTCTATCCGACAATTGATAGTGCTCTGCATAATTCATATCTATCAATAATCCTAATGTATATTACTACAGCTTTGATTGAAGCGGCAGTTATCTTCCTGTTTGTACGTAAAAAAATCAAAAACCCCTTCATTAACTCTCTGATTCTTTCATTTTTTGTGAATATCTTTAGCTATCTATTTCTAATCATCATATCTGGAACTCGATTTTAATAAAACCCAGAGATTTTAATGGTTTCTACTGATTTCATTTCAACAAATACAATGTGGAATTAAAAAAGAAAAAGAGTTACTCTTCCATGACTTGTGAATTATCATAGAAGAAGAGAGACTGGTTTTGTTTTATAGCCCCAGCACGTGTCTTAGTATTGGGAACAGGTGTGGGTGTTGCTGCAGGAATCTTAGGAATAACAAGTTCATGTTAAGTGCTTTGTTCATGGGCATCGTGATCTTAAGGATTGTCCAGCCGCTCTTTGCCTCATAGATGTCTTTGGCTTGCGCTCTGATGGTATAAGCCCCTGTTTTACTCCAAGTATGTGATCGTATTTCTTCTTCACCGGATTCATATGGGCCAATCCATTCTTCCTTATCGCCATCTCCCCATTCTATATAATAATAGACATCATCCCCTTCTGGATCCGTAGTGCTAAACGTATAATAATATTCTTTTCCTGCTTGACCATTTATAGTACCAGTTATAGAAGGCGGAAATGGTGGATTGTTTTCACCAGAGACTTTGATCAACCAAACATCAGACCCTCCAGCACCATAAGATTCTGTATGGCCTATTATAATGCATCCATTGTCTGTAGTTTCATCAATGGACCATCCCCAATCATCATTTAAACCTCCAAAAGTCGTAGAATCCAATTCATTTCCATTGGAGTTTGTTATAATCAACCAAACATCAGCCCCTCCAGCACCATAAGACTCCGTATATCCAGTAACAATGTATTTTCCATCAGTAGTCTGTTGTCCAGATAAACCACAATCATGATTATCTCCGCCAAACTTACTCATCCATATTTCATTACCATTGCTATCTGTTTTAACCAAAAGAACGTCAGCATTACTCTGATAAGAAAAGGTACCGCCAGTTATGAAATACCCTCCATCTAAAGTTTGTTGAACCGAATAGCCCTCATTAGCACTTTGGCCATACCCAAATGTTTTATTCCATATTTCATTTCCATTAGAATCTGTTTTAATTAACCATGCACCTGAATCACTGTCAGAATAAATAGCTCCTGTTATGATGTAACCTTCATCAGGTATGGTCTGTTGAACTGAATGTCCATAAGCATTTCCAGGAAAACCTCCAAATGTTTTAGACCATACTAAGTTTCCGTTAGAATCTGTTTTAATTAGACAAAGATAGTAATGATCGCTTGGAATTTTACTTAATCCATATCCCGTTAGAATATACCCTCCATCCAAGGTCTGATCAACTGATCCTGCGTAACTCTCATATCCTCCCACAAACGTTTCATTCCACTCCTCATTTCCATAAGCATCTGTTTTAATCAACCAAAACTCATGATTACCAAAAGAGTTAGTAGTTCCCAAAATAATGTATCCACTATCGGTTGTCTGCTGAACCGAATTACCAACATCATTATTTACCCCTCCAAACGTGTTATCCCAAATTTTATTTCCAATACTGTCTGTTTTAATCAACCAAACATCAGAACTCCCTGCGCCATAGGAATATGTATAACCAGCTATAATGTATCCACCATCATCTGTTTGCTGACCTGAAAAGCCTCCATCATAAGAAGACCCTCCAAACGTTTTATTCCATTGTTCAGGGGGGTTGATACTTACAATATTCGCATAATCATTTATCATATTTATTGTACTTTTTCCTATAGTCCCCGATACCGTAAACACAGTAAATGCTATCAGCAGCATACATACAAAAATGCCTAATAGTTTCTTTTTCATATTTCTTGCCTCCATTCCCCATATATTAAAATAGGGTAAAACAAATATAACATTTGGATTTAAATATCTTTCCCGCTAATTTTATTGCAACATATGTAACAAAACAAATATTATTGTAGGTGGGCTGATTTCATTTCCAACAAATAATCTCTAATGGGAATTAAAAAAGAAAATGCGTTAGAGGGGTTATTTCTACTATTTGTAGTTAAAAAGAAAAAGAGAAAAGGGTTTTAGTTTAGTTTTATAGCCCTAGCATGTGTCGTAGTATTGGGAACGCATTTGGAAACCGTTCAAACAGCCAACTTAGCAGGTTGAAGTTGAAATTGAATGGTATGTTTATCGGCATGCTAATATCAAGGGTTCCCTCAGGTCCCTCAAGACCATACTCGTCTTGGGCTTTAGCTGTTATGGTATAGGTATCCTTTCCAACCCAAGTATGACTCACTGTTACCGGTGTACCCGATGCAGAAAAATCATCTGTCCATTCTGTGTCGCCATCTCCCCAGTCAATGTAGTATTTGACATCGTCTCCATCAGGATCTGTTGCATTGAATGTGTATTCGTATTCTGTTCCTGCTTTTCCATTGGTTTGACCATCAATAACTGGTGGTTCTGGAGGTTGATTTTCACTACTGCTACCAAAACAGTATACCTTATTGTCCCGTGAGCCTACATAAATCTTTCCGTCGGCAATTGCAGGAGAAGAATCCCAACTTCCCCAACTCGTGTATTCCCATATCTTTTCTCCGGTCTCGGCGTTGAGACAAATCATCATCCCATCATCCTTTCGTGATTTATAACTTGACGCGCCAATGTAGACCATCCCATCGTAAGAAACCGCAGGAGAAGATGTCACACAGCCGCCCATCATATATTCCCAGATCTTAATCCCCGTATCTGCATTCAAACAGTACACCTTTTGATCTCTGGAGCCGATGTAGACCTTCCCATCAACAACCGCAGGGGAAGAATATATCCCCTCATCACTCGGGCCTATTGTGTAATCCCATATTTTTGCACCTGTATCCGCATTCAAACAGTATACCTTGCCGTCACATGAGCCAATATAGACCTTCCCATCAACAACTGAAGGAGAAGAAACCACACTTTTACCTGTCGCATACTCCCATATTTTTGCACCTGTATCCGCATTTAAACAGTACACATTATTGTCACATGAGCCAATATAGACCTTCCCATTTGCAACAGCTGGAGAAGAAGTTGTTAAAACGTTACCTGTTGTGAAATCCCAAATCTTTACCCCTGTGTTAGCGTTTAGGCAATAAATCTTGTGGTCATATGCACCGAAGAAGACTTTTTCATTAGCAACTGCAGGGGACGAATATACCCCATAATCACTCGGGTCTGTTGTGTAATCCCATATTTTTGCACCTGTATCCGCATTCAAACAGTAAACCTTGCCGTCACATGAGCCAATGTAGACCTTCCCATCAACAACCGTAGGAGAAGAATGCACATACCAACCTGTTTCATACTGCCATATCTTAGCACCTGTATCCGCATTCAAGCAATATACATTGCGGTCCATTGAGCCGATATATACTTTACTATCTACTACCGCAGGAGAAGAAACCACGTTGCTATACGTGGTATATGCCCATAAGGTGTCATTTGTTGCTGGTCCCACGGAGGCAGAATACCCGCTATGCGATAGGTCGTGGTGAAACATAGGCCACCAATCAACATCCAACACACCACTAGAAACTCCTTCATTATCAACCATGATTTGTTCTTCTACATTTTTTCCACCGAGATTCACAGTTATAGCTTCCACGTCTTCAGCAGTAAGTAACTCCAACGTATTATTACCATCTATACTCGATACAACACTTGCTCCAACAAACAACAGTATTATTCCTAAAACCAACCCTTTCCTAACTATAATGTTTTTCATTTTTTTTCCTCCCTAAAAAAATATTTAGTAAACATTGTTATCGGATACTTAAATTTAAATGTTTGGTATAAAATAAAAACATAGGCTGTTGAAAAATTGATTTTTAATTTCATTATGTTTGACTCATAAGATAAAAATAAGGGAATTTTAACATTGGTAACTTTACCAATATTTAAAGATTATCTAGTATTTTATCAATCAAGTTTCTTATTCTCTTCAAATCCCGTTTTGATATTTTTAGGATTCTATCATTTTTGATAGTGTGGTATAAATCTCTCTTGAGTTTCTCCTTATCAAATTCTTTTTTCTTTTTAGAACCAACCTTGCCTTTGTATGTCCAAATCTGTTTTTTTCTCTCAGAATCCCATTCGACATCATAGACGTATTTACGACCTTTAATTACTTTAACAACCCGGCTCATACCTTCCTGCATTGGTAATTTACCAATAAATACTTTTCTAAAATCTACAATTTTTTTTCTAACAACTTCTCTTCTTATAAAATCACTAATTTTGTATTTCTAAAAAATGTAAACGAGTTTGATGAAAGCTTGATTTTTTAATTTTTCAACAGGCTA
>JAUXAU010000114.1 GCA_030619765.1 Thermoplasmatota archaeon | reverse complement strand
TCCTCATATTCCTTGCAATGAATATCGTCTATGAGTTTAGGAATATCAAGTAAATCTTCGATCTCCCTGCAGCTATAGGATATAACATGGCTCCCATTTTTGATAACTACCGTTTTTTTAATCTGTAGTGTCATCTGCAATGTTTTCCTTTGCATGGTTTCTCACCTCTTTTAAATCTAAAAAAAGAAGGATTTAATAATCCTTCAATGCCATCATGCCATTTAGCGCTGGGTCCTTCAGTGACAATGCCGCAACAAAGTCATGCGGCTCCACATCCCGCTTGGAGAGCTTTGCGATAGCCTTTGCAATACGGATGCAACTGGCAATCCACCGGCCACTTTTACCTATCTCTTTGTACTCAAAGTATTTATTGAAGATCTCCTCGGCGATTTTACGGTTCTCAGCAGATAGTTTAGGCTTAAAACCATTGATCCATTTTAAGTATTTTTTAACCGTGGTCGCATTACTACCGATATTATCAAAGCATAAGGATAGGACCTTCTGCGATATCGACTTTGATTCATTGACCGTTGGTGTCGTAAACTCAAACTCAAAATCAAAACGTTCACGTAATGGTGCTGATAGTTTACTGACCTCATTTAGGCCCCCTATAATACGCACCTCGGCGTTAAAGAACTCATCATGAGATCCCTTTACGATTTTATATTTACCACGTTCCATAGCTTCACGTAAAGCGTCCTTGTCTTTCATCATCTCGAGCTCGTCGACGCACAAAATGCCCATGTGTGACCTATTCAACATGCCAGGAGTAAGAGATCCACCACTGGCATCACCTACCAATCCCACCCTGGATGTATTAGGGTCAACATAGTTTGCATGGAAGTTCAACACAATCCAATCGATGAGTACAGATTTCCCTGTTCCGGGTATACCACCGAGTAAAATGTGTAGTCTGTCCCTCCAATTTGCGGTGTCCTTGTCATTTACAAGCATCAATAGAATAGCCTTTTTTACATCATCATGGCCGGATAATTCTGGACATATCATTGGAGCAAAATGCTCTATAGGGTCCTTTATGGCACTAAACTCTATGGTTTCCATGTCACTAATAGTTACATCGGCTAATATGTCCTCGGATTTACCATTTGTTTCTAGTTGAGCTGTTAATGCTGTTTCAACTATCGCTGAGTCGACTAAACGATATACTGTAGCGCTGTGGCTGCTGTAAACCTGTATAAGAATATCGTTAATCAACATCGTTTTTAGATGAGTTGGTTCGACGCGGACGTCTCCCCATTCCCAACCGGTCATATCTTTACGGTTTTCTTCTATTGCTTTTTGTCGTTGTTGTTCCCATTTTTCTTTATTTTCCTTTTCATACTGCAATATCTTTTCAATATCCTTTCTATATACAGGATATGTTTGCAGGAATTGTTCTACAATATTCATTTCTATTTCACCTCCTATAAATTAAACACAAGGACTTTATCCCTGTTAAATTCTTTCGACTGTAGCATATTAATAGCCTTTCGCATGTCACCTTTACATTTATCGGTTATATAATCTAGATCTCTATCATTGCATTCAATGTATTCACGATTTGAAATATATCTCAACCGTGTAATTATAGCGTTTTTTGATATCGGCTTAAATTCGTATTCCGTACATCGACTCCGAATTGGTTCAATGATTTTATCAACATTATTACATGCTAATATAAATCTACAGTTCACACCGAAGATCTCCATAGGTCTTTTTAGTAAATCCTGTGCCTCAGATGTCATACCATCTATCTCGTCCAGAAACAATATTTTATATCGGAATTGTGTTAGCGGCATATATCTGGCAAATGTAATAACTTTTTTCCGTACTGGATCAACCCCTCTATCATCACTTGCATTTATTTCTTTGAAATCCGCACCGAGCTCATTAGCAATTGCATGGGCAGTCGTTGTCTTCCCAGTCCCCGGCGGTCCTTTGAATAATAGATGTGTAAATTCACAACCGTTATTTAGAGTATCTTGAAGCCGTCCTATAATACTGTCCTGCCCCACAATTTCATATAAGCGTTTTGGTCGATATTTTTCAACTAGCATTTTAGCACCTCTATGAAGCGGGGCGGTATGTCCCGTCCCTTTGATGTTGATCTATCACTTTGAATGTTACATGTATACCTGCCTTCATGGCCTTCATGGCCTTATCACGATGAGGAGTCGAACGCTCCCCACCATCTCTATCAACCCAGGTGTAAACAAATTTCGTTGTCATGCTAATCCCCTGTTCTTTTTCGAGCTCTTGTGGAGCTTGCGTTCTTTCTTTTTTGGTCGATAGTTTACATCGAATTTTGCCTGTACCAATCCTGGGTCTAGCCTATTTTGATGATTCATTTCTCACCACCTCGTATTCGTAGAAATACATGGTTTGGTATACGCAGCATATCAACTGGTTCAACATCTGGTATTTGGCGATAACCTAAACCAAATATTTCGTACCATCCATTATCCATACTCTATTCTCCGTTTTATTGCCCTGTATTTGATATAGCGCCCAAGGCTCGGCATGCTCATTATCCCTTAACCATTTGTTAACCATCATTTGCCCAATATCTACATACATACATACTTTATAAGTTATTCCCTGTTTTTTAGTATATCCTTTAATAGAAATTCAAGCTCGGTCATTCTTTCAAATTCCTTAAAATAGCGTTTAGCCATGGTTTTTACTTTGGGTTCCGCACATTCTTTAATACAGGCATAACCATTTGCATAAGTGGCTCCCCTGCAGAATGTCCGGTCGATCCATTCCTTAATCTGTTTGTTTGTTAACGTATCACAAAATTCCGTTACATCAACTTCATTCCAGTGTTTTAAATCATTATCCATACTCTATTCTCCGTTATTTTATATCCGGGGTATTTCTATAGCGCGCCCCGGGTTCGCATACTCATTTCAATTGTTACTGTTTAGTAATATCCCAGATCACACTCATCTATTCTATATATATCTAATTCACTGTATAGATCCTGTTTATCTATGTCATCGATATCAGGTCTGTATAATATGTTTAGAAATTGTGTAAAAATATCTAATGCCCCTGTGTCATTGGTTGATTCTATGGTATACCATCGGTCATAACCACTGGTTGTCCACACACCTGTAACAATTGTATACCGCCCGTCACGTTGTTGTATTAGATGACTTAAAATACCATCACCATGGTAGTAGTCTTTACCATCACCACGGTGGTAGTCTTTTGTTATAACTCTATTCTCTAATTCCATACTCATGTCTCCTTTAATATTCCCTGTATTTTTATAGCGCCCAGGGCGGCACGCTCATTTCAAATCACTGTTTAAAACACTCATCACAAAGGTGACTCTCTATTCCTGTAATTAAGCATTTTTCATATATGGTTGCTTTATTTTTACCGCACTCTTCACACATTTTCATTTTTTACATCTCCTTTCTTATTTTTAGTGTGTTAAAAGTTTTAGTGTGTTTATCTGTCCAGTCTGCCCCCCATCTCTCCCTATTATCATTGTCCATTAATTCACTGTGTATAAAATCAATATGTTCTTTTGCATCTGCCTTTGTCTGAAATGTAGAATATGATTTTTTAGAAAAGCTAAAAACATCTGGTATACCATTTGGATGGAATGCATTTAATGGGTTACCGTATTTATTTACAATTATATATAACATTTTTTACATCTCCATTAATACCGGGGTATTTCAACCGCTACTAATTTTAGTAGCGGTTTTCTATCTCTATAGCGCGCCCCGTCGCATACTCATTTCAACGTTTAGTTTTGTTTAAGCATATGGTATTCCTTCAGAAGAGATAAACTCTCCATCTACATCATACTCTCTATGTATAAACATACGATCGTTTATCGTTACTTTATGTAGATGGCCCTCCTTATCTATTATTTCTGTTAGTTCTGTTGTCATTTTTAGATCTCCTTTAAAATTTCCCGATATTTGTATAGCGCATCAGGGTTAATGCATGCTCTTTTCATCTGTTACTATTAGTAGTATTTCTAAAGAATAAAGAAGGGGTTATTCCCCTCTAATTTTACTCTTGTGTACAAAACTGTTTTGTGATAATAACCTTGTCGTTTTTTGATAAATACACTCTTGCGGTCCCTTTACAATCTGTACAAACCAGTGTCTTATCGTATATATTCGATAATAATGGTATATACTTGTCTATGTTTTTAACATGTATAATCTCGGTCCATCTGTAGTTTACTTGAAAAGCCTGTATTTCCCCTGTTTTAGTGTAAACCCTATCATTGTGTCCTGTTGTCTCGTTAACTGTAAAAGTGTTATCTCCTATGCTATAATGTAACCCTGTAATGAAATAGTCACCGTTCTTATCTTTGAATAGCCTATTGTCATTTAGTAAAGTCATTATTATTCGATCTACATCTTCATATGTAAAATACCGTCCTGCACATGTTATAACGTATTTTGCGCACGCCCGTATTTCTTTTTCTGTTATCTTATTGTAGTCTTTTGCATAATTGTATAATTTATCTAGAAGAGGAGTCACTATTGCTATAACAGTATCATAAGCTGGGTTTTTGTTGTTAAATGTATAAGTGTATAATGTGTTTAACATGCTGTTAATCATGCTTGCATTTCTGTAGTCATCAACAGTTTTTATATCCTTTTCACACTGCCTTTTTAAGTCATTAAGCTCCTGTAGCATGCTGTTACAACCGTTTACATATTCTTCTGTTGTCATATGATTCATTGCTGCATTGAATTTATTGCCCATTAGATCTACAGAATTTATTTCCTGTTGTTTGTTATCTAATTCCATAATCTATTCTCCTTTGTGTGTTTGTATGATTATTATGGAGATTCCGCTCCATGCGTTTTTACGGTTCACCTTAACATGAATAAGCGTTGCCTAGCATATGCATAAGGTTCATAACCGATTATGCTTATTCATGATCCTTATGTATGTATGTATGCATATATAAACTTTGCTGTGTTTTTATACGTTAATCAACGATATTCACCTGTTAATTTATACGTTAATTAGCGAATTACATTTAATTAGAAATAAGGCTTTTTGATGCATTTTTGATTTATTTTTTGATTCAAATTTTTTTTTGATTCAAAAAATTTTTGATTCAATTTTTTTTAAAAAATGAGTAATGTATCCTCTAATAGAGGATATAGGGAGAAAAAGAAAGAAAGGCTTTTTGATACATTTTTGATTTATTTTTTGATTCAAATTTTTTTTGATTCAAAAAATTTTTTTGATCCCCCTCAGGAGATCCCCAGAGAGAGAGGGAGAGAGAGGGAGAGAAAGAGAGAAAAGAGAGAGGGAGAGAGGGAGAGAGATAGATCCCCCCGGGAGAGATTCCCCCGGGGGGAGTTTTGGCATACGCACTCGGCTTTTGGGCTTCACGTCTCCCCTGGCTACGCAGTGGTATTTTGGTTTTCATCATTCTGTTGGCTAAACGCAACATTTCTATAGATTTCATTTCTTTTTCGGTTTATCAACACACAAGATCTTCGTGCGCCAATTTTCGAACCATTGCTCGTCCTTGTCCATCACATCACCCCCTTTCTACCAAACGGTTACAGGCATAAATAATACAGTACCATGTAATACCAATAACAAGCACAATAAAGGGGACAGTGAGTTCCGGATATGTATTACTATACAATATCATTCTATCCCCCCACCATACATAGAATCAACGCCTGAGGCATTATATCCTGCCCATTGGGAGTCTTGTATGTCTATTGCTTTTCGTTGCTTAAATGCCTTTAAAATTACAATGTTACTATTCATTCTTTTTCAACCCTTTTCCTAGCCAATAAATAAACATAAGCATTATCGATGAATACACCGATGTCATTGGCGTGCAGCGTGAAGCTTCGCTTGTCCGTTACAATTCTGAACTCTGGATCTGTCGCCCATGTGAGAACCTTGAAATCCTTGATAGTCTCTCCAACCAGGCTGTCTAAAAACCCCTGGATTGATTCTTCACTATCCAAGGTTAGAGTTCTCGCTTCTTTCCTTTTTCGTATATCTTCTCCTATCCGCACTCTTATTTCTATATCCCTACCCAATCGTTTTTGTAATTCAAACAATTCCTTCAACGACATTTCATTAAGTTCCTTCATTTTTTTCACCTTTTATTTGAATATATCAATAATTTTTGGAATATATAATTTCGCAACTAATTCAAAAAAGACAGTATCAATACCCTCTTCCTCAGCACGCTTTCTTAATTGCTTTAACCTATATTGAACACTACCCTTCTTTATCTTTAATCGTTCTGCTATTTCTTTATGATGGTACCCGAGGCCTCGGAGTTTCATTATCTCTGCATCTATAGCCCACTTCTCTCTCTTCATTTTTCCACCAACTCTCTCGATTTCTCGAGGTATTCCTCCCAACATTCCGGGAAGGCATCATGGATTTTTTGGGCATTCCCACGATCGGCACGTATTAACGCTTCACCGAGATAACGAGTAAAGCTAC
>JAUXAU010000038.1 GCA_030619765.1 Thermoplasmatota archaeon | reverse complement strand
AATCTGTTATTGACGAGGAGAAAATAGAACAACCAACTACAATATCTGTTAATTCAGAAAATCATCAATGGCCGATGTATAAACATGACCCACAACATACGGGGCGAAGCCCATATGATACGAGTAATAACCTTGGTGGAGAACAATGGAAATATCTTTACGAATATCCATCAACACGTACAGCTGTGATTGATATGAACGGAACACTATATATTTCCACATTAAGAGATTTACATGCCGTATATATGAATGGGACAGGGAAATGGATAATAAATCATCATGGTAATAATGGTTACACACCTTTGATAAAATCTGATGGAACCATCTACATGGGTACGAATAAACGATTTTATACATATTACTCTAATGGTACAATTAAATGGATACTAGACAAAGAAAAAAAATTCTCTGGCCAACCATCCAGCGGTCCTGATGGCTCTGTATACGTAGGGACTAGTGATGGATATTTATATGCAATTTATCCAAATGGAACGATAAATTGGGAATATTATAATGGTTACGATTATATTTTTGATCCTGCAGTTGATAATCAAGGAAACATCTACTTTACTACTGTTTATAAAAATAGTCTCTACTGTTTGTATCCAAATGGAAGTTTTCAATGGAAATATAAAGCAAACAATGAATTTAATCATGGTCCTGTAATTGGAGAAGATGGTACGATTTATGTCGTTCCAATCCATCGGCTTATTGCTGTAAACCCAGACGGGACTGAAAAATGGAATATATGGATTTCTGACTGGGCGGGTTTCCCTAGTCTTGCTCCTGATGGGACCATTATACTTTCAGGATGTAGTGAATATATTACAGCATTAGATCCAGTAGATGGAGATATACTCTGGCAATTTCAAATTTATGAGGGTGTTTACTATATTGATGTCACTGGAATAGCGATTGGTGGGGATGGCACAGTATATTTCGCTTACACCTATGCTGACTATGCGGGATACTTATGTGCGCTTACTCCTAATGGGAATCTTAAATGGGAGACTCATCTGACCAGCGACATCCAGCCGTATGATGGTCTTTATATAAGGGGTGATCCATCTATCGGTGCAGATGGTACCGTTTACATTACAACTTGGTTCTCACGGGGAGGATCAAATTTTACTAGTTATGGGTATCTATATGCAATCGGCAATCAAAATCCAAGTGCCGCACCAGAAATACCAACAATAACTGGTAAAACCAATGGACTCTGCGGAGAAGAGTATGAATACACGTTTCAAGCGACATCACCCACTGGTGAGGACATCTACTATTTTATCGACTGGGGTGATTACTCATTTGAGAATTGGATTGGCCCCTTTCCTTCTGAAGTCGAAATAAAGATAAATCATACATGGGCGGAGAAGGGCACTTATACGATCCAAGCGAAAGCCAAGAGTAGCGATAATCTTTGTAGTCCTTGGAGTGAACTGGAAGTTACTATGCCGATGAACCAGCAATCACAGAACTGGTGGTTTTTACAGTTTTTACAGAATCATCCACGGATGTTTCCAATACTTAGACAAATTCTATCATTTATAAAGTGAACACCCTTCACTAATATATCGTCTGTTTTTTCAGCACCTTTTTCAACTTTTCCTTTTTTTTCTTCAGCCATAACTTATACCTCCCAAAATTACTAGTTTATATCCCCAATTTCTTAATAAATCTTTTTTAAAAAGGTATTTCAGGACATTGCCAGGAATATCTTTGGTATAATTCTTGTTAATAAGTAATACCCTAGTTCCGAGTAACCCTTTTATCTAACAGTCTTATCTGACTAATAGGAGAGGTATATATTCCTCGATAAACCTCAAAATATATAGATTATTACTTGTTTAACATTTTTGGTATGATTTCAGGAAACGAAATAAAAGTAGCTGATAAAAATTCTGAGTACTTTGGTGTACCGTCTTCTCAGCTTATGGAAAATGCGGGGAAGGGAGTTGCGGAATTTGTTATCAATAATTTGAAACCTAAAAATATACTATTTTTTTGTGGTACGGGCAACAATGGCGGAGATGGGTTTGTAGCTGCGCGATATCTCGCTAAAAAATGCAAGGTAGGCGTGTTTTTGACTGGAAAAGAAAATGAGATAAAAACCAAAATTGCACAAGACAATTTTAACAAATTAAAGAACATAGATGTAAAAATATACACTCCAGATTGTCTCAATAAAATCGATGATCTACTCGAGAAAAGTGACGTAATTATTGATTCTATGCTAGGAATAGGTTTGACCAGTGGTCTAAGAGAACCCTTTCATACAATTGTAAATAAGATTAATTCTCAAAAAAATAAAAAAGTTGTCTCTGTTGATATGCCAACAGGTCTAGAAACAAATCTTGCCATTCGACCCGATTATACCCTTACCTTTCATGATGTAAAAGAAGGAATGAATAAAAATAACAGCGGCAATATCCACATAGTTGACATTAATATTCCTATAGAAGCAGTGGATTATGTCGGTCCAGGAGAATTATCTGTTTATTATCCTAGATCTAAGAAAGAGTCTCACAAGGGTGATAATGGTTCCGTATTGATTATTGGTGGGGGACCATATGTGGGGGCTCCGGCGCTTTCTGGTATGGCTGCACTTCGAACTGGGGCAGATCTTGCATTTATTGCAACACCAAAATATTGTTGGCAGTCTATTGCTTCGTTTTCCCCTAATTTAATTGTAACCGGTTTACAGTCTGATTTTTTAACTTCTGCAGATATTCCAATAATTGAAGAAATTCTCGATAGATGCGGTGCAGTAGTAATTGGTCCCGGTTTAGGTACTAAAAAAGAAACAAAAGAGGCTATAATAAAGATTGTAGAGCTTGTTATTGATCAAAAGAAACCACTAGTTATAGATGCAGATGCTATAAATCCAATTGGTGAACAATTAGGCGTTATAGAAAATTCTACAACAGTAGTTACGCCACATGCAGGGGAATTTAAAAAATTAACCGGGATTGATTTATCCCAAGACATTGATGACAGGATCAGAATCGTTAAAGAGTGGGCTGGAAAACTTGGAGTGACAATTTTTCTAAAAGGCTATGTCGATGTTCTCAGTGGTGGTAAGGAGGTAAAGCTCAATAAAATCCATAACGAAGCAATGACTGTCGGTGGTACAGGTGACGTGCTCGCTGGTATTATAGGAGCGGTGTTATCTAAAGGTGTAGAACCATTTAATGCAATAAGAATTGCAGCTTTTCTTAATGGTGAAGCCGGAAATGAATCGTTTAATAAAAAATCATATGGTTTGCTTGCCACCGATATTATTGAAGAGATTCCTAGTGTTTTAAAAAGGTATTTATAAAACATATAAATATTAGTGAGAATCGTAATCATATGAAGGTCGTATTTGTAGGAACATTACCACCAATAATAGGTCTTAGTCCCTACTGCTTGCATTTATCCGATGCTCTCTCCAAAAAAATTGATTTAGAATTTCTTGGATTTAAAAAATTTTCTCAAAAATCTACATCATTCTCTAGAGAGTCGGAAATTGATGAATTATTTTATCAAGATATTTTAAAACACATCAAAACAAAAAAAACACTTAGTTGGTATAACCCATTTACTGGTTTAAAAGCGGGAATGGCCCTCAAAACAGATATACTACATGTTCAATGGTGGATTCTTACACTTATCTTTGTCTACTTGCCAATTATAATTCTTGCCAAACTAAAAAAAATTAAAGTTATACTAAGTATACACAACATTCTTCCACACGAACCAAATAAAAAAAATCTGATAGCAGATAAAATTGTTAACAAACTAATCTTTCCTTTTGTTGATAGCTACATTGTTCATAACCAAAGGAACAAGGAAAAATTTATTGAAATTTACAAGATAAATGAACAAAGAATATCAGTTATTACCCATGGTGTTCTGGATCTTGCTAAACAAAAAGTTATTTCATTGCAGGAAGCTAGAACAAAATTACATCTTCCAGCGGATAAGAAGATAATCTTGTTTTTTGGATATATTAGAAAATACAAAGGCGTTGACATTCTAATAAAAGCATTCAGTAAAATCAATAAAGAAATGGATGATGTTTTTTTACTCATTGTTGGTCAGCCATTTGGAATTGATTTGGACGAATATGAGAAATTGATCAAAGAATATAATTTAGAAGAAAATGTTAAAGTAGAACTTGGCTTTGTTCCAGAAGCCGAGATTGGACATTATTTTTCGGCTTGCGATTTGGTAGTTTTACCTTATACTTATTTAGATACACATGGAGGAATAGGTGCTTTAGCATTACCTTATAAAAAACCAATTGTTGTATCTGATGTAGGTGGTCTCCCAGAATATGTTAAGGATGAAAGGGCGATTGTTAAGCCGGATGATGTTCAGGATCTTTATGAAAAACTTTTAAAAATTTTGATGGATGAAGAATTACAAGCTAAGCTTTCAAAGGATTCAGAAGAACTGATAGAGGAGTTAAGCTGGGATGGAGTAGCTGATAAAACTGTTGAAGCGTATAAAAAGTTGATAAGGTGATCTTACTTTTCCGATGTCTTTCAGCTAAGACTTTGAAATATGATAAGATTTCTTGGAAAAAGTATCTATCAATTTTATCAAGAGGAGATGCTCCAAGATAGCAGGGAAGGTTGCATCCTTGGCAGAAATCATATTTTCCAGCATCTGCATAAAGTTGTTTCCATTTTTCCGAGTGGTACAAAGCGTACAGATTACCATTAATTTCGACATTCTGTAAAACTTTGTGAAAACATGGGACAAAAAGACAATTGTCAGGTGTTATTGCAAATACAGATTTTCCTGCTTTGCAGCTAGGTTTTTTAATGTTATTTCCGCCATCTAGATAGTATTTTAAATCTGATAAATCGACTCTTACAAAGGGATGCCAGAAATATTTCTTTATTTGTTTTACATATTCTTTGTTCAAAGTTTTTTTATCAAAATATTTGAAAACAGGGTGGATAAAAACTGTGATTTTTTTATTTTTACAGAATTCAACGATTTCTGGTACATTATTTATGTTATTATCTGTAACCGTACAAATTATTACGATATTTTGTTTCAAGTCTTTGGCTATTTTTATGCTTTTTATTACGTTTTCAAAATTGTCGATTCCACGTATTTTTTTGTATTCATCTGGATCAAGAGTATCAAGAGAAAAACTTAGTTGACTAACTGAATTTTTTATTTCTTCAGCCACCTGGGGGTATATTGATCCATTATTTGTAAGTTGAATAAAAAATCCAAGTTCTCGTGCAAATTTTAAAATCTTGGGTAATTCCCTGTTAAGTAAAGGTTCTCCGCCGGTAAAATCAACAAATTTAATTCCTAGTTTTTTCAAATCAATTAGATTTGTTTTTACATCCTCAAACTTTGCATCAGGGATATCATAGAGACTAGGATTCCGCCATACGTTACAGTATACACATTTTGAATCGCATCTGTGGGTAACCCAATAGTTACATGAATGTGGTTTCTCGTAAAACATTGTAATTTAAAAATAGAGTATCTTGCTATTTAACATAATCGCTAAAAATCACAAGTTTAGTTCCATTTTATATTGTTTTTTATCTTCAGTTTCACCAATAGTTTTGAAACCTAGTTTTTTGTAGATTTTTTGAGCAGGAGTATTTTCTTTGTAGATTTTTAAAATAATTTTACTATATCCAAGTTCTCTTGCTTTATCTATTGTTAGCTTTGTAATAATTGTTCCATATCCTTTTTTCTCATAACCATTTCTGATACAACATCCAAAACTAGGGGTTTCGTAGCCAAAAAGCCTCAAAAAAGAATATCCAATTATTTGATTATTAAGAGTTAAAACAAAATAATGATCACTAGAGTTTAGGTTTTCATTTAATGTTTCTACATTAAAATCATGTGGATGAAAGAATTCTTTATTTTTTTCACTCAGATTAAGTAATATTTCAAGAACCTCATAAACATCATTTTTCTCCAAAAATCTAAAATTCAACGATTCATAGGATTTCATTTAAAAACCTTGTAATTGTAATAATCATCTCTAATTTTTATAGATTCGAATGCGTTCATCATTTCCTTTATCCCATAGTCAAGATCGTGTTTTACATTAAAACCAAGGGATTTTATTTTCTTAAAACATACCTTATAATTTCTTTTATCAGGATCTGACCCGAACACTGCAAATTTTAAATGAAAATCCAGATATTTTTTGATTTTCATGGCGACATCTTCTTTGGTTAAACACAGTTCTTCTGAGCCAACGTTGTAAATTTCTCCATTCATCTTATCAAAGTTTTCCATTGCAAAAATTAGGCTTTCAGCCATATCTTTGACATGGATAAAGGATCTCCAGTAATCTTTTTCAAAAACTATTAACTCTTTATCCTTCATTGCACGTATAAGAAAATCATTAACAAGTAAATCTAACCTAGGTCGTGGAGACAGACCAAAACCAGTTGAAAAACGATAAATAACGTAGTCAGAATGTTGCTTTACAGCTTCTTCTGCCTTAGTTTTTGTTAGACCATACTCAGTCGATGGGTTTAATTGAGTTTCTTCGTCACAAATATTTTCTATATGACCATAATTGCTTCCGGTAGAGGGGAAAATTATTGGAACTTTGCATTTTTCTACAATATTTTTGGTACCAATGAAATTGACATCATGAGCGAAGCCAGGTTTTGCTTTACAAGCGGGATAGCCAACTATTGCAGCTAAGTGTATTACAAAATCAACATCTTTTAAAGATTTTTCAATGTCAACATTATTTCTTATATCTCCTTTAATAAACTCAAAGTTTGGGTTGCCAAAATGAGGAAGTAAACCGTCACTGCAATATGTTAAATTATCTAATACTCTAACTTTATATTCTTTTTTAAGGAGTTCATTAACTAGAACAGTCCCGATGTATCCTGCTCCCCCAGTCACTAAAACTTTAATTTTACATCACCCCTTAAAATTATTAATTTTATCAATTATGTAATCTTGTTCATCATTTGTAAGTTTATAATGTAAAGGCAATGAGATTATTTTTTGAGAAATATCTTTTGCAACTGGGAAAACTTCATTACTAAAGTTTTTGAAAACTGGTTGTTCATTTATTGGTAGAGGATAAGTAATTCTTGTTTCTATTCCGTTTTCATTTAGGTATTTGTTTAACTCGTCTCTATTTTCAACTAAAACGAGGAAGAAGAAATAACAACTTGAAATATATGGTAATTCCTTTGGAAAATCTACACCTTTAAAATTATCCTTGTAATATTTCACCTTGTATTGTCTTTCAGTTAATGTTTCATTAAATCTTTTAATTTGTGAATTTCCAATCGCAGCTAATAGATCCGGCATTCTATAATTATTACCAAGATAACTGTGGATATATTTTGAGGTCTCACCTTGATTTCTAATTGACTTGGCTTTTGTAAAAAATTCTTTGTCTAGTGTAAAAATCATGCCACCTTCAATTGTTGTCAAAAGTTTTGCTGCATGAAAACTAGTCGTATTAATTAATCCCTGTGTACAACATTTTACTCCATTGTATTCTGAGCCAAAAGATTGAGCACCATCAACGATTAGGGGAATATCATACTTTTTAGAAATTTTCAACAGTTCATCATAATTTGCAGGGTTTCCTCCAAAATCAATATTAATTATCGCTTTTGTTTTATCAGTGATTTTTTCTTCAATTAGTGAAGGATTAATATTTAGAGTTTGATCAATGTCAACAAAAACAGGTTTTGCATTATTACATAAAACAACATTTCCTGTAGCAATATAGGTTAGCGCAGGAATTATAATTTCATCTTCTTTTTTAATACCAATACATTTCAAAGCTACATCTAATGCAGATGTTCCACTGTTAACTGCAACAGCATAATCTATATTGAGATATGAGGCAACATTTTCCTCAAACTGTTTGACCTCATTTCCCATCGAAAGCCAACCAGTTTTTATTACTCTTGAAATTGAGTCCTTTTCTTGCTCCTGGATGTTAGGAATTGCCCATGGCACTTTCATTTAATTTTTCTCCAAATTTATTCAAATTTTTATACTGACGCCATTAAAAAGTATAAGGTTAGGTATAAAAATTTCGGTAAAAATTACTGATTTTATATGAAAATATTAAGAAATAGTTTGATTATATGCGACATTGAGAATGAATTCAAATATATTAGAAAATAAAATACAGGTTAATTTTTCATCTGAAAATGAAAAAAAAGAATATACAAATTTTTTGTTAAATAATTCAGATTCGAATATATATCACACAATTGAGTGGAAGGAAGTTCTTGAAAAATATTTTAATTTTGATCCTTACTATTTAATAGCACGTAACAATGAAAATCAAATAAAAGCAATATTACCACTTTTTTATCTTAAAAATTTATGTGGAAAAAGATTAGATTCCATTCCTTTTTCTACTTATGGGGGGGTATTAGGCAACGATAGATATGTTGAGTTTTTAGTTAAAAAAATATTTGAAATAAATGATAAGCTGAAGTGTAAATATATTATCATTAGACAGCATCCAACCAGATACAGTGAACTATTCGAACAAATAGGTATGAAAAAGATTGTAGATAGATGGAATCATATGCTTCCAATAAAAGACCCAAAGGAACTGTGGAATGAGATCGATAAATCAAATAGAAATAGCATTAGACAAGCTATAAATCATAATGTAAAAGTCGAGTTAATCTCAGATATAGATACGTTATCAGATTTTTATGAAATGGAATTTTTAACTCGTAAAAAATTTGGAGACCCAACTCCGCATATTAGCTTCTACCAAACCATATGGAAAAAAATGCGGAAAAAAGGCTATGTTAAGGTTTTTATTGCTAAATATAACAGTGTTTCAATCGCTTCTTCAATGATATTTAATTTTAATAATAATGTAGTTTATGCATTTGCCAACTCGGATCCTAAATATTTAAAACTTAGGCCTAATAATCTGATTCTTTGGAAAATCATTGAATGGAGTTTTAATAAAGGTTGTTCTTCTTTAGATATGGGAAGTACATTGATAGGTAGTAAAGGGCTTTTCTCCTTTAAGTCTTCTTTTAATCCAGTAAATATTCAGTATGCTCATTTTTATTACCCAGGTGACAGTATTTTGATTAAAGATACGTTTTTAGGGAAAGTTGGAAAAAAATTTGTTGAGAAAACGCCTGCAGTGATTCTTAAACCAATTTGTCCTTTTTTAATTAAAAAGTTTGTCTGAAATACATTAACCATTATAAGCAAATCTTCAATTTAAAATATTAATCTAAAGCAAAATGTGTAAAAATGAAGATATTATTAATTCAAGTTCATACTGGGGAAAAAAGCAGCATTTTTGATAAATTTGTATATACTTTGTTTTATCCTTCCTTAACATTACAACAATTAGCTGCCTCGTTACCAAACAAATATGAGGTTGATATTGTAGATGAAAGACGCCAAGAAGTTAATTTTGATTGGGATGGAGACCTTGTTGGAATTTCGAGTTTAACATTTTGTGCAAATCATGCGTATGAATTAGCAGATGAGTTCAGGCGTCGAGGAAAAACAGTTATCTTAGGTGGGTATCATCCTTCTTCGTTACCAACTGAAGCTAAGCAACATGCAGATTCAGTTGTTATTGGTGAAGCAGAAAAAAGTTTACAGGTGTTTTTAAGCGATTATGAAAAACATAAAATAAAACCATTTTATCAATCTACTCATGTTGACCCAGAGTTGATTCCTTCACCTGTAAGAACTCATAATAGATTTAGCGTTACAGACTCAGTTCAAGCAAGTAGAGGATGCCCATACTCGTGTAAATATTGTGCAATCCAGAAGGTGGAAGGTAGTCTTTTTCGAATGAGACCTATCGAAAAAGTAATAGAAGAAATTAAGTCGATTCCTTCTAAACGTTTATTTTTTGCAGATAGCTCTTTAACGATTAATCCCACGTATAGTAAAAATTTATTTAAAGAGATGACAGGGCTTAATAAAAAATTTAATTGTTATGGAAATATTGATAGATTATCAAAGGATGAAGAACTTTTGAAACTAGCAAATGATGCCGGTTGTGATTTATGGCTTGTTGGATTTGAATCAATTAATCAAAGTAACTTAAAAAATGTTGGAAAGAGAACAAATAAATCAGAAGAATATAGTATAGGGATAAAAAAAGTCAAAGATCATGGGATGATGATCATGGGGCTCTTTATGTTTGGTTTTGATCATGATACACCGAGTGTTTTCGATACAACATTAAATGCTATTTATGAATGGGAGTTGGACAAAGCAGGGTTTGCAATGTTAACACCATTTCCAGGAACAGCTCTGTTTAACGAATTTGAAAAAGAAGGTAGGTTCCTAACAAAGGATTGGTCAAAATATAACATGAAAAATGTTGTTATTCAACCAAAGAATATGACTCCAAATGAACTTTTTGAAGGAACAACAAACTTGATTAAAGAATTTTATTCACTTCCAAATTCTTTTAAAAGAGCGATTAATGATAACAATTTTTCTGCTAATCGGTTCTTCAGTAGAATTATTGGAGATATATCTTTAAGAAAGTTTTACAAAATATTTGGTTGTTAAATTTATACCTTATTAAAAAAGTTAATAAGAAATAATACTATATAAACAGAGATGAAAATACTCTTTGTTTACCCCTCTTCAGTAACATATGGTTCATATAAGTATAAATCAAATCTGTGGGGTAAAATATTATTGTCCTATAATTCACCCCCATATTTAGATTTTCAAATGTTGTATTTAACCACTCCTGAAAAACATACAATTGAGTACATATCTGAAGATTTTAATGAAATAGATTATGAAGAAAAATATGACTTAGTCGGAATTTCTTGTGGAACTAAAAATGCTATTAGAGCATATGAGATCGCAGATGAATTTAGAAACAGAAATACAAAGGTTGTATTAGGAGGATGGCATCCATCTATTCTACCAAATGAAGCAAAACAACATGCTGATTCAGTAGTAGTTGGCGAAGCTGAAGAAACATGGCCCAAACTGTTAAAAGACCTTGAAAACAATAAATTAAAACCAATATACCGTCAAGAAAAACCAGTTGATCTATCTAAACTACCAATTAGGAAGGGAAGTGTTTTAAAAAGAAAGGGGTTTTTTTCTTATGTTCAAACATCACGTGGATGTCCTAATAAATGTAAATTCTGCTGTATTACAAATACAGAGCATTGGAGGGTTTACAGAAAAAGACCAATAGATGATATTATTGAAGAACTGCAGGAGGTTCCTCAAAAATTTATACACTTAGCAGATCCTTCTTCGACGTTAGATATAAATTATACAAAAGAACTTTTTAAGAGAATGAAAGATTTGAATAAAAGATTTAGTTGTAATGCAAATGTAAACGTATTAGGAAAAGATGAAGAGATAATTAAATTGGCTAGGGACGCAGGATGTCTTCATTTTCAATGTGGTTTTGAATCAATACGTGAAATGAATCTTGATGAGTTTTGTAGTAAAGCAAAGAAAAGAGAGGATAACGCTAAAACTATCAAAAAAGTTCATGATCATGGAGTAGAGATTTATGGAAATTTTGTGTTTGGGTTTGATTATGATACTAAATCAATATTTAACGATACTTTAAATGAAATTTATGATTGGGGACTAAATCTAGCTAACTTTTCTATTCTCACCCCTTTTCCAGGGACGCCTCTTTATACAACTTTAAAAAATGAAGGTAGAGTTTTTGATGAGGATTGGTCAAAATATGATTTACATCACGTAGTATTTCAACCAAAAAATATGACGCCAGAAGAACTATTGCATGGAACTGAACAAGCATATAGAGATTATTTTTCAGTTTCGAGTAGCTTGAAAAGAATGAGTAGAAGTTTTAAAGTTGGATTTTATCCATTTGTATTTTTATCAGCTGCAAATTACTTTTTATATAGATGTATGAAAAAGTATAGAGAATTCCAATAGAAACTATTATAAATTAGATAAAAGTATATTTTTGGCAGTATGAAACGGATATTAGTTTCATTAATACTTCTATTATTCCTTAGTTCCAGTTTAGTTTCAGCCATAACAACTCAAAAAATCGATGACGTTCAAGATAACATTTTGATTAAAGAAGACCTATATGATCTTCTAATAATATCTTATTGCAATTATGCCCCATATCTTGAAAAGTTAGTCAATCATAAGAACAGTGTAGACGTAGAAACAAAACTTGTTACAAATTGTGAAATATACAATGAAAAATATTTTACATCTGAGGGTAGAGACAATCCTGAAAAAATCAAATATTTCATTAAAAACGCTATTGAAGAATGGAAAATAAAATATGTTCTACTAGTTGGAAATTTTAAACAAATCCCAGTGAGATATAGTCACTTGGAATCAATGTATGACACGATTCCCCCTGAGGAAGGAATACTATGTCCTGAAACACGTATCATCAGTGATCTATATTATGCAGATATTTACAATGAGACAGGAGGGTTTTGTAGCTGGGATTCTAATGAAAACAATATATTTGGTGAATGGCCAGAAGATGATGAAATTAAGGATCAAGTTGACCTAAAACCAGATATTTATCTAGGAAGACTTGCCTGTGCAAACAAATTCGAAGTAAAAACAGTAGTAAAAAAAATCATTAACTATGAAAAAAACACATATGGAAAAAATTGGTTCAATAATGTTATAGTATTAGGTAGCGACTCTTTCAATTATATAACACATGGTACCAATTTTGATGAAGGAGAACTAATAACAGAAAAAGCACTTACTTATTTGACTGATTTTAACCATATTAAATTCTGGTTTTCAAACGAGAGATTAAAAGACTCAAGGCTCTGGCTGGTTGATTTTATCGAAACAGTTAACGAAGGTGCCGGGTTCATATATTTCTCAGGTCACAGTAACCCTGGCGCATGGACCACTCATCCAGATGACGATTTTGAAGATTGGTTACCATTTTTCCGAAATAGACACATTCCTTTTTTAAGAAATAAAGAGAAACTTCCAATAGTTATAGCTGAGTGTTGTCATCCAAGTCAGTTTGATGTAAAAATATTTGATTTGAATCTTTTTAAAGAGTACCACATGATATTCCGGGAATGCTGGACCTGGCATATGGTAAGACATCCAAGAGGCGGATCAATAGCATCCATAGGTGGAACAGGGTATTCAATAACAGGAATAAGTGATTATAATGAAAACAAAGTTCCAGATTGTATTGAAATCTACGATGGATGGTTTAATTCACACTTGTTTGAACTATACTCTGAAGGAGAAATCGATACATTGGGTGAGTTACTTGGAAAAGCTATCATAGACTATGTTGAAAGCTTCCCAGTTTATGAGGATAGATATCACTGCAAAGTAGTAGAAATGAAAGTTCTTTTAGGTGATCCAACTCTAAAAATCGGCGGATATGAAAACTAAATTCTTTATTGATTAACAGAGAAAAAAGATATTGATAGTTGAAATGAAATTGTAGATTTGGAGGAGGAAAAAGCATTGAAAAAACAAATTACAATAATTGCAATAACAGCATTATTGATAGTTGCTGGATTAAGTGGATGTTTTGAAGATTCACCAACTCCAAAAGCTAAAGCTCAGACCGTATATGTAGATGATGATTTTACAAGTTCTACATCTGGTTGGGGTTATGACCATTTTAATAGTATCCAAAAAGGGATTGACAATGTATCTCTTGAATTTGGAACAGTTAATGTAGCTAGTGGAATATATTACGAGAATATCCAAATAAATAAACCATTAACCCTACAAGGCGAGAACAGAGAAAACACCATTATAGAGGGCTCATGGACTTTACTTTCTGGAACAGTCATTAATATTAATATAGGGTTTATTAAGTATTTGGAGGATTCAGTTGCTAACTGGGTTAATATCAGCGGTTTTACAATAACAAATGGTAGTTCGGGCAATGCTGGAATTAGTGTATCGGGCAATCATAATACGATAAAGGATAATAGATTATTAGAGAACAACTATGATGGAATTAGAATCCATGGCCGGTTTAATAACATTATAGAAAACGAAATATCAAATAATTCCCATAACGCCATAGCTTTAGGTTTAGATGCAGAAGATAATACTATTGTAGACAATACTATCACAAATAATGGCGGATTTGGTATTTTGATATGGTCTGGTAGAAATGTTATAGAAAACAATGTTATATCGAGTAATCTTGCGTACGGTATATATCTTGATTACGGTGATAGAAATGTTATAGAAAATAATACTATATCAAGTAATTTTGAGTATGGTATATATATTGATCCTCCATCAGTAAATAATAGTATTTATCACAATAATTTTGTCAACCACACCGAGAATGCATATGATAATAGTAGCAACACTTGGGATAACGGCAACGAGGGAAATTACTGGGATGACTATGGAGAAAAATATCCCGATGCCACACAAATAAATGGTATATGGGACACACCTTACAATATTACTGGTGACAGTAATCAGGATAGGTATCCATTAATGAATCTAGTTGACATGTAATCATTACATTTATCATAGAATTTAAAAATCTAGTTGATGGCTAAAAAAACGGTCTATCAACTTTGTCATCTACTGTATGCACCCAGTCTTGGATTCAAGTGATTTTAGCCAATTTAGCCGATTTGGTCGTATGCTAATATGTAATCATTTGTCTGTAGTCAACTCATCTTTAGCATGGCTAAAATCGTCTCTTTAGGGCGATGCAATCAGCTCGTCTATCCAATCTTTTAATACGATAAATTCTTAAACCGATAAGTCTTTTATAATACTGTTGTTTTATAAAATTCCAAGAATGTAAACAATACTAAAAAGGTATTTATAATCTATTTTTAATCAAGAGTTGCAATGAATAAAACTCTACTTATGATGGGATGTATAGTTGTATTTTTGACTGCATCTACTGTGGTAAATGCTCAGATACTTTCTCCAGTTGCACATTTAGAGGGAACAATAGATACAGATACAATGGCTTTTTTTGTAGGTCGTACTAGCTTTTCAGGTGATTTTCAAGGGTATCAGATAGATTATCTGTTGAGTAATCCTTTATTTGAAGAGATCAACGCTTTTCCGTTATTCGGGTCAAGTATATTTGAGGATATTGGAAGTGTTACAATCTTTGATATTGAGACAATAGATAATCAATCGTTGGAGGATATTCTCAATTTAAGTACACATATTGGTATTCGATTTACAGATGTAACTATTTTTGCAAAAGAAGGTCCTTTTATATTGGGAACTAATCAGGGAATCATTAACACAAATTCTGATATAGATTACGCTATTTCTTCAGTTATTAGCTTTGAATTTGATGAAGGAAACAACATTCCATTTTTAACAATAATAACAACATATCAAATGAATATGCAATATTTAGGGGAATCAGCTTTTTTAGTTCAGCCTTCTGATAATGGCAGTATAATAATTGAGGATTCTATTGGAAATAAACTCTGGGATGAGGATTCTGCAAACAAGATTTTTTTAATAGAGGACGAAAGCTTTTCGTTTGTCCAAGATTCTCCACTATACCTGCTTCCCCTAGTAGAAACTAACGAAGATATTGAGCTATCTATTTCTCCTGCCGAATCCCATTCTATTGATATTTATTCACTTTTGGAAGACGTAACAAATGCAGCAAAGGGTTTTGGAGACATACCAGATTTCTCTGATAAAATTCAAGGTTTTGATGAAATTATTTCGACAGCATCCGCTATTGTTAATGGCGGAATGATCCTTGTTGACACAAACGATACGTTTACTATTGATAATTTCCATCAAACATTTTCAGGTTTTGGTTTTGCACGAGGCGATAAGTTCCAAGTGACTATCTCACCTAGAACTTCAGGTTCTACTATTAACGGAGAATATAAGTTGATATTTTTAGGAGATCACCTTTACACTTCCCAGGCAAAAGAAAGTGATAATGGTGTGGCATTTCCATTTACACTTATTGTCGTCTGGGCTGTAGCTATTGGTTTATATCTTTTATTTCGCTTCTATTTAAAGAAGGATACAAACAAAGAACTTGATGAAAAGGTCAAAAGATATGTATTAATATTTCATATTATAGCTTTAATTGTTGCTTTTATTTTGATGGATAGAGAGATAAGCTACCAGTTTGGGATTAGTGCAATAGACGCCCTTCTGGGTCAAGGAATTTCGCTGGTTCTTGCAGCATTTATCATTGTTGAATTGATCATGTGGATACTTGGTTATTTAAGTCTAGCCATTCCTATTCATATAATTACAATGTCAGGATTAAAAATGATTGGAATCGGAAAGAAGGGTAAGGGCATAGGAAAAGGTGTGGGAGCTTTCTTTATATGGGTTTTCTGTGCTTTCTATGTTAAACTAATTGTAAATCTGATTTTTTTGGTGATGAACCCAAGTAATTTTTTCCAGATGGGATAATAATGAAGCCTACAGATATTCAACCTGTTATCAATGAACCTGCTCTGCTCATTACGAACAAAAAAATACTTGTAGTTGCAGATTTACATATTGGCATAGAAAGCGAACTTAGGGAACTAGGTTTACACGCTCCTTCACAAACATCGTCTATGACAAAACGCTTGATTGCTCTATTTAAAAAATACCGCCCTGACAACATCATTTTGTTAGGAGATATAAAACATAATATTCCTTCGTCAACAATACAGGAAAGAACAGATGTAAAACGCTTTTTAACCAAGATACAATCCTTTGGTATTATACATGTATTGCCAGGTAATCACGATGGCAATATTGGTAGATTTTTATCATCTGATATTCTTTTACATCCTTCAGATGGATTTGTTTTTGAAGATATAGGTTTTGTTCATGGACACAGGTGGCCAAGTGAAGAAGTCATGAAATGTGAACAGGTTGTCATAGGTCATACTCATCCTAGCATAATGCTAACTGATAGGCTTGGTTACAAAACATTTGAACCATGTTGGTTAAAAGGCAAATGTATCAATAGTAAATTAAAAGAAAAATACCCAAATTCAAATGATCCAAATATAATAGTAATGCCTGCGTTTAACCAATTTTGTGGAGGTATTGCAGTAAATAAAGAACCAATTATCGGGCCATTTGGTAAGATAATCAATGTTGAAGATGCAGAGGTATATTTACCGGATGGATCTTTATTGGGCAAGGTAAAAGATATAAAATAGCCGATTTATTTCTTAAAAAACTAATAATTTGAAATAGTTTTTTACATATAAGTATAAATGATTATGCTGGTTTTAACAAACTTTATATACTACCCACGCAGTATAAAATAATATAAAAATACGGTGATAAAATGAAAACCAATGATATAATAGATAAATTCTTTGATAAGAAGCTGATAACTGCACCAAGGACAAAAGAGTCATATCGGAGAGGTATAACCTTATTCTTTGAAACGATTAATGAGAAACCGGAAACCTATTTTAACAATGGGAATGACTATGAGGAAGATGCTGGTAAGTTTTACCTTTCATTAGAAAAATGTTCCCCATTGACAATTAGAACGTATATCAATGCAATCAAACAATTCATGACAGCGATGGATAAGACAACAAGGCAATTAGAGGTATGGAATACGATAAGCTCCCGATTAAGAGGAGCGGATAGGGTTAGCGAGGAAATAGCATTAGACCAACAAGACCTGCGGAATATCCTGCAATATAGCAATATTTGTTCAAAAGCTATTTGTATGATGATGGCGAGTAGCGGATGTAGGATTGGAGAAATAGTACAATTGCTGCCAGAGGATATTCATGAAGACGAAAAACCCGCAAGGATTGTTTTTAGAGCGGAAATAACAAAGAAAAAGAGGATGCGTACAAGTTTTATTACACATGAAGCGGTTTCAGCTTACAAAGCATGGAAGAGAGTAAGAGATGAGTGGTTACTAAATGCGGTAAATCGAGCAACCTGTTCAATTGAAAAGAATCCTAAAATGAAGAAACTGAATAAGAATCCTAATGATATGCGGGTTTTCCCGATGACTACTGTTAATGTAAGGGTTATGTGGGATACAATGGTACGAAAGGCAGGGTACGATGAACGGGATGCAAAGACACAACGGTTAAAAGTACACCCTCATAGCTTACGGAAGTTTTTCCGCAGTTATTTAGGGAATGTAGATTTGGCGGAGCATCTTTTAGGACACCGAGGTTATCTTAGTACTTATCGTGCATATAACGAAAAGGGATTGGCAAAGGCATATGAGAAATATATGGGGAATGTATCTATATTTGAATTGCAACCTGATCTTACAGATGTAAATGAGCAGTTAAAAGAGAAAGACGAAGAGATTTTTTATATGAAAAAAGAAATGAAGGTACTTATGGAACGTCAAGAGAGATTAGAAATGTTAGGTAACCAGTTCACAAAGATTTTGGGAGACGGGGACGTTCAAAAATTGATAAGACAAAAACTGAAAAAATTAGCTTAACGGTATGCCCCTATCCATACCATCAATCTGAAATAGAAATAAAAAATCAAGAGGTATAAATCAGAACAGGAGAGAGATTCAGATGGGTAATCTCTCAAGCTAAATTTGTGTTATTTTTCTCTTAAAAAAAGAACGCCGCAGAGAAATTTTTTATCGTAATAAAGTTGTAATAAATACACTTAGTAACAATATGGGAAACCACCGGTTAGTGGAACAGAAGCAATCTGGAATTGTAAGAATCTCGGATGCAAGAACATAAAATGAATGGTTGACGAGGACCAAATGATGATAACTTGCAACAGTATCCTTCTGCACCCATATATTGAGAGCAACCTGATATCTGTCATCTTGATAATGAGAAGGTGATGAAGCGCCAGGAGCAACATAGAACGTTAGTATCATCTGCTATAGCACATTTTGTGATATCGATCAAAATAGAAGAAATTTAGATTTCTTTAATTAACATTATATGGAGTTTTCAACATTGTTCACTATTAGTAAAATCCATACCTAAAACGGTAGGATTTGAACCGGAATGAGAAGTAACATTTCAAGCAGGGAGAGTTAGTAACATCAAGTTGGTTGAAAAACAAAGAGATCATAATGGGATCTGATAAACTCACTAGGTTGCAAAAATCCGTATAGAAAATTTATCTGTTTTGCTGGAAATCAAATCTGTGAAAAACATACCTTTATAAAATGACGCCATGTTATCAGGGCATATTCAAGCACTCACGGCTTCATAACCTTCCGATTGCAAAAAATTAAATATTTATAAATCTATTGGGGTGTGATGAAAATGAATAATAAAATAGATGAAACTCAGATCTTAGAGGCAGATACCGTTAACGATTTTCTTGGCGAATACAACGTAAAAGAAACCATCCGAAGTTATAAAGGAGCATTGAAGAGATACTTTACTTTTATTAATGTTGACCCAGATAAGTATGTAATAGACATACGGCTTTTGGAAAAAAATAAAAAAATCAAGGTCATAGATCAATACGAAAAAGACATCACTAATTATAAGAATTACTTGCTTAATGAGAGTTATGCACCAAGAAGCATTCACAACGAAATCAGTAGCATTAAACTGTTCCTGGAACACCATCGCATTGATTTGGATAAAACATTCTGGAATAAACTCAAGAAACGTGGTATGGGTAAAGGTACGGGAACCATTACTGATTTTAAAATCCCCAGTTCACAGGATCTGAAAAAAATACTCACCCATGCGACCACACGAGCAAGGGCCATGTTTCTCCTACAAACTTCAAGCGGTATGAGACTTGGGGAAATCTGTGCTTTAAAGTTATCGGACATTGATCTTGGTTATAAATATCCACACATTATTATACGATACGAGACTGCAAAAACAAGGGTTAAAGGGAGAACAAGGTGCAGCCCCGAAGCAAAAACAGCTATCAAGGAATGGCTAAAAATCCGTGATCAATCATATAAAACAGCACAAAATAGGACATCAGGAGAATACCGAAATCCTGACGGTAAAGATAGGCTATTCCCAATATCCGTGAAGATGGCGAGGTATACGTGGAATGGGCTGCTTGAAAAATCAGGGTTTACGGAAAGAGATAACTCTGGGAAGGAGAAGAAGAATAAGCGGCACCTTATGGCCACACATGCAAATAGAAAATACTTCAGAAGTGAATTTAGCAAATACGATAATGAGCTTGCTAAATACCTGATGAACCAACGAACACCACTGGATCGAGTATACCGTGATTGGTCTGATGAATATTTGGACAAGGAATACGCGAAAGGTGTCGGATATCTGCTTGTCTTTGAAAAGGGTGAAGACCCTGAGCAAATAGAAAAATTCGAAAAATATAAACAAGATCAAGGGAAAAAAGAGCTAGAGATGGGAAATAAAATATTAGATTTAGAAAAAGAAGTAATAACGGTAAGAAAGCAGTATGTACAAATAGAAGGGAATTACAGGCAACTGAATGGGAAAATGATAGGCGTTGAGCAGAAAGTTAAAACATTTGAATCATACCAGATGCAAGATATCCTCATGGATACAGATGTTGATGCGTTCATGCACGAATTCTACAATAACCCAGAGTTCAAGGAGAAGATACGCAAAATATTAAAGGGAATTAAGAAAAAAGCTGAAGAAGGGCACAAACAACAAATGTGCCTGAAAATCGCTTGACCATTATGATAGATTTACCGAAGGCCCTAAAAAACTTTATAAGATAGCAGGTACTTAAAGTCTTAAGATAAGCAGAAAAATATAATTTATCTGGTGAGGATATTGCTTAGATAACGGATAATGGTGCTGATAGTATTCCAGGTCTGTATTACACATAGAAAGCATCATAATATTGTGAGGAGAAACATAAGAAGAATTTGTAGATGAATATGGTGATGGAGAGAAACAAAAAGAGATTTAGAGAAAATAATTGAGAGATTATAATGGAGTATAGTCAAGAAGATATAGACTTCCGTGATCAATATTGCCCCGGAATGGATCTTGGTGACATCCGGATAATTTTTCGTATGTTATACGAGATTTACAAAATAGAAGAGGAAATAAAAATAAAAGATCCATATTATCATTCCGAAATCGATAACTTTTTTTCACGTATGTTAAAAGAGAAATAAAATCCTATAGCAACCATTGGATTTTACTCCTTCCACGGGTAACAGATTTTTTCCCACCATAAGATACCATGCCAGTTCCAATATTCATTAATTCGGCAAGCACTTATTTTACCCATATGATTTCCCCATTACTTCTTTTGATAAGATTGGAACCAAGCAAATTGTCCAACTGTCGGTTCACAACTTTCACAGATTCAATATCAGTAGGCTCAACACACAAAAGATCTAACAATTCCTGCTCTTTAACAACGTCTTGTTCTTTCAAAAGGGTGACGATCTCAGATTTATATTCCTCTACATCCCCAAAAGAAAGACATTCTTGAAACGGTTCGTTTTTCGAATTTTTTTTAGTTTCTTTGATTATCTGCATCAGGGCATCAAACGGCTTGAACCGTTCTTCTATGTCTGAAGCCTTATCTTCCAATCGACTATGTTGTTCTTTTAGTTTCTCAAATTGTGTATCTAAATTATCCCCAGGAGCAATTGCATCCTCACTTCTAATGTGGTCCTCTAGAATATTTTGGATATACTGAGATAGAGAAAGACCCGACTTCTCAGCCAAACATATCAATCGGTCAGCTAGTCCCTTCATCGGCACGTATACAGAGACAGGCCGTCTTTTAACAGAAATTTGATTTGTAGACATGCGCCAAACTCTTTGTACTTATAAATATCGTAAGTTCCTTATATATCTTACTATCGCCATATGATACTTTCCATAATTTGTTTGAAAAAGGGAAAAATATGGGAGAGATTATCAAAAATTGTAGTGAATACAGTTAGCAACCAAGTATTTTCAACTACATCCATCCACTAACAAAACTCTCCCATACTCTCCTTGTCTGCATTACTGGAAGGCAACGTAGATACTTTGTAAAAACCAGGTAATTTTTGAAATTTTTTAAACAAGCTAAAAACGAGATGGATAATTTGAAAAACGCTATTTTTACAAAGCCCCACAAGAACTAGGAACTACCTTCAATATTGTCGTTGGCAAAAGTCTCTTGGAAAATACCATAAAAATTTTTTGTTTGAAAAGCTATTCCATTCAAAAACAAACATATTTTCCCTATTTTCTCTAACCATGTTGACAACTGCTGGTTCCTGCACAATTTTGTGCAGGTTTTATGTTGGATGTGCAGGTTTCCCAGCTATTTCCAGCAGATATTCCATCCATTGCTGGTAGTTGAATCTTTTACTCTCCTACTTTTACCCCGCTACCATAGAACCGGTGAAATTAAAATTTTTTTTAATAAAGGCAAGAAAGTGTAAAAAACGAATTAATGGTTTTGTTGTTATTAACAAGCCAAGACTAACGACTTTGATATTGCCAGCCATCTGATTTCTTGCCACAATGTATTTGGTTTTGTATTCGCTTTGTGTTACAAAGCGAAGACACAGCTTAATAAAAATGAAGTTTATACATTTTTAGTTAATGAATGAAAAAAATTCGTTAATTGCTAATTTTGAAAAAGCTGTAGAAGTTCCGTTAAACTTTGCCATACTGATACGGGCAAATGTTGACGAACTTAGGAAGGTAGTCAAACTTTTGGAAGCACAAAACAACATTCAGATTGTTTTTACAGATGTTTCAGCCGATCCGATCTGGTTTACGAGAAGTAGCAAGGAGGATGAAAAGGAAAAAAGATGATTACAACAAAAGTTAGGGAAAGGCCCCCAGGCCCCACCCAGACGAACACAACTAGAAAATATAACACTTTAGTGTTATATAAACGTTTGCAAGGGCTTTTACTTTTTTTATTGTTGTTGTCGGATATTTTTGTGGTGTTGGGAGGGGATGGCAAATAACAGTTGTAAGATTTTCAAAATGCGTTATCGACTTGAACGATAAGGGTGACTATGACTTTTGGGATGCAACTCCGGAAGGGGATGTCTATCGTGCGTTAAATGTTGTTTTTGAGAAGGGATGGGCATTTGATATGGAAGTACTGAAAAAACAGGGTTATCCCGTGTATGAATGGATAAATAAGGGGATATGTGAAATTATAGATACGGTAAAACCGTCGGATAGAGAGATGGAATCAGAGATAGAAGAGTGCGATCAAAATGTAGGTATTAAATTAGAGATTGACGATAAAAACCCTGATAAAAACTTAAGTCCTTTTTCCATAAAACTGCGTGACGCCAAATGGATTCGTTTCGTTAAACAATATGATTATGTCGATCCGGCAGGGCATAGCCGTATTGTTCGGATGGATGAAGCAATCGCAGATATCGACAACAAGACATGTGAGAGTTGCATGGGGAAATCTGCACAATGGTTTGTTGACGAGGGTTATGCAGTTTGGGTTGATAAGGCGCAAGAACCATTAAAAGAAAACATAAAACAAGATAAAAAGAAAATTGAAATCATACCTGACAAGGAAACGGCAATAAAAGAAAACAAGAAGTTAGCGAAACTACGAGAGAAGAAAAAATGGTATTGTTGTAGATGCGGTGCCACGATTCCGAGTAAGATTAATCGGAAAAGGGACAAATATGACAATGTAAAAGGTAAATGTCCTTCCTGTAAACGAATCGCTGTTTTTATTAACTACTATCCCACTCCTGAAAACATAAAAAAACGTGAAGAGAAAGAGGAAAAGAAAAAACAGGCACGACAACTGAAAAAGGAAACAGAAGAAGCCATCGAAGAGGAGAAAAAAAGGATTAAGGAAACGCCCAAAAAAATCACTCCAAGTAAGATCACGGCGAAACTGGAGGGAAAATACGTTGAAGTTACCGGTAGAATCATTGCAGAAAAGAGGAAGAAGGCTATACCGAAGAAAATTAGTTGGAACTGTAGAGCCTGTAAAGATGACGAATGCACCGTGGAACTGCCTGTGTATAATAATGAGGATTTTATTTTTCGCGGTAAACATTCGATAAAGGGTATTTTGGTAAAAACGAGTAAGGATATCGACAATTTTATCAACGTCGACTGTAGACGTAAGAAACAGAAAGAGGCATTTGTACCACCCTGGTTTGGAACCATTATAGAATACGATGATTTCAATCTCCTTTGGCTAGCAGATAGATTAGAGGATCAGGATGATTTTAAGGCAAGCGAAAACAAAATGAAGGTGGCACTCCTGGGAACCGAGTCACCAATCGGAAGGATAGTGCAAGCTAAGGGTGTGGTTGTCGTGGACCCCTACAGTGCCGACTTGGTATTATTGGGAGGTGAAATCAACGAAGTTGAGACAACCGCAGAGAATCTTGTTCTTGATGAAAAAATGAAAAACGAATTTACCAGACATTTCAAAGATAAGAGTACAGAAATCCTAAATCAGATAGCCCCAGATATGATCGGACATGATATGGTAAGAATGAGCAGGCTACTACTGTTACATTCACCGGTGTGGATCAGGGATCTAAATGATAGAATTATCCGTGGAACTATTAGAGAGGTTCTCTTTGGAGATACAAAAACAGACAAATCCGGGAGCATCAAAGATGTGATTAAGAAATACCGTTTCGGTGAATGGTGTGATGCAGAGACAGGAAGCCGCGCTGGAATTTTATTCCACGTTGATACCGAGAAAGGAGCGATTACATGGGGCGTTCTACCACTAAATGATCGTGGTTACGTGGGAATCGAATCAATAAATATGTTGAATGCGCAACAGTGGGCGATGTTTCGAGAGGTTTTAGAAGATCAACGGATAAAAGTTACAATGGCTGTACAGGGAGCCGCTAATGTACGAACACGAATCAGTGCTACCATGAACCCACCAAAAGTGATGGGCGACTATCTATGCAAATGCCAGGCTATTACTGATACTTTTATATTCAAGAATCCACCCGATATCACTCGTTGGGATATATGGTTACCTTTTGACACTGACGACGTTAACCAAGACGAAATTATAGACCGTGGGAAAAGAAAGAGACCGATACCCGATGACGTGTTCTCAACACATATATTGTGGGCATGGAACTTCAGTCCAGATGATATAACTTATGAAGACATCGCAAAGAAACTTATAAAAAATAAGACAAAAGAGGTAATCAAAGAATACAGTGTGAACAGCATCCCTATTGTCCATTCTGCAACTCGAGATACTATCACAAGAATCTCAGTAGCAATGGCAATACTAAACCATAGCACAGAGGATTGCCGAACTGTTGTCGTCCGAGAACAAGATGTCGAGAGTGCTGTAAATTTTTATATTAACATGTTAGAAGGCATCAATCTGCGAACATATAAAAACATGAACGAGAGTGAAACATATGTGGGCACAGATGAGTTATCGACGGTAGTCAACGAATTTGAACCTGAACATGTGAAAATCCTAAACGCGGTGATGATAAGGCCACAAAGTTCTGCGAATTTATCAAAAAAGATAGGTGTGTCAGAAAAGACGATAAAGAGAAAATATGAATTACTAAAGAACTACGACCTAATAAAAACGACACGTGGCCATGGCATTACCCTTTCGCGTAAAGGGATTTATTTCATCAAAAAAATCCAAAGAATGAAAAGTGGCGGAAAAACCGAAAAAACTTCTACTACTGTCGCAAGGGACACGGATGTCCCTATGTCCCTTGCGAAAAATCACCTACACTTAAAAGAAATCGTCAATAACAATATCGCTACCAAGCTTAGCAATTATGCTGACAATATAGATCATGTCCTTTATGATCATCTACTACATAATAAAAAAATCTATCAGACTATAGGGCCCCTAGTAAAAGAGATAAAAGATGATTCTAGGTTGTTACCCATCCTTGAATCTATATATGCAATTGTTGCTAATGGTACCAGTGAAGAAATAGAGAATGTTGCAGGACAAATAGAATCAATATGCGAAGAGGTAAAAAAGGACTTTAAAAAAAAGGGTAGGTGTTTTTTCGCAAGGGACAAAGGGACATCCGAGTCCCTTACGACAGAAGTAGAACTAAAAGCCAAAAAAACTGATGATGACCTACTTTTGTCAAAAATCACTAAATTGATGCAGACAAAATCACGTCACGATTGGAAAATTAACGATATCTGTGATGGTCTTGGTATTGCAGGTCTGCCGGGTAGAAAAAACATCAGATCTATTTTGTGGGATAATACTAGTGATCCTAAGAATTCTACACCAATACGTCGTGTAGATGAAAAAGGACTTTTCTGGCGCCTTATGGAGGATAAAAAATGAAAGGCGGGTTTGTTCAACAAAGGATAGACGCTAGAAATCCCATCGTCGTCTCGAGTGATAGAAGAATTCTTTATCTTTCTTTAATGAAAAAGTGGTTTGATCAAGTTGCCGATGGAATAAAAAAGCTTGAATATAGAGAGGTTAAAGAGTATTGGATTTCTCGATTATTTGATCGTGATGGTATTCCTATTCCTTATGATTGCGTCTTTTTTCGGAATGGATATTCCAGAAAGTCTCCAACTCTTATGATTGAGTATAATGGAGTTGTCGGCATCAGTGATTTTGAGGGTGTCGAGTGTTTTGAACTCTCTCTGGGTGATGTGTTGGACGGTGGAAGGGTGGAATCCATCCGAGATAAAATAGGAGTTGAATGAAAATGAGTGAGAATAAGGTTATAAGTAAAAATTGGTCAATGAGATGGCGGTGCGGACTGTGTAAAAGCGGGGTTTATCTTGTAAAAACTGTAGCTGGTGATTACTTTGAATGTCCTAACTGTAAGGTATTAATGCCTAGTCAAGTAGAGGAGAGAGAATGTTTTAGCAATGGTAAACTAAAAAAGAAGGCGATAGAAATTGGGTAGAAAAAACAGCGGTTTTGGAGGTAAAAATGCTTCATTTCTATAAATGCCGAAGTTGTGGCATAGATTTTAGCTCGAAATATGGGGTTGATATCATTTGCCCATTTTGCAATAGCAAAAAAATAAGGGTGATCCCTCGAAAGCATTGGAGAGATTGGAGAAAAGTGGGGCAATGGTGATAGATAATGACAGAGACAGATATCGGAAATAGAGTTTTCTTCATAAAAAGAGGGTAAAAAAGCAATGAAGAAAAAGAGCTCTGTAATGAAGAATTTCATCGATACCGCAATTCGTGAGAATTTGAATATTATTGTTTCACATCTTGAAGATGATTGCAGTTGTGATTCTTATGGAAGGCCGGTATCGCAAACGAAGGCTTGTATAATGATTTTTGATGAGCGTGCAGGCAAGCAAATTTCTATCCCTATAAAAAATATCACTCAGCTTGAGACCGTGAAATTCAGGAGAAATTCACCCCATCCTAGCCGTGGTCATCGTCGCCGTAGCACTAGAAAACAGTTTTCTTATAAAAAATGGTGGAAAGATGATAATGTTCAGGAAGATACCGATTCTGGGTATCGATAACATTTACTTGTAGAAATAGTATAAGTTTTCTATTCTGCTGCTATATGCGTGAGCATAGGTGGGAGCACTCAGAATGTCCTCAGCAGGTTGAGGAAAAGGAGGTCCTTCCTCGCCCTGTTTGATAGGATCTGATTAGAAAAAGAACTGTAGGAATCTGTATAGAAATCTGTAGTCTTTTCTTCCATAAAGAACCCATATTCCGTGTCTCACGCGAGTCGGTGGAATGGGCTTAAGGGAAATAATGGTGGATTTGAGTGCAGATGTGAGAGCAGTGGTGAGGGCGGTTGGAATGCGGTGGTGGGAGCAATCTCCCAGAGCATCTATGGGGGCAGGGGCTCCCGATGACTACGGGTCGAGACCGCGCTGCGGTGCAGTCTTTAATGCGGTTTAAACCCCAAAAATTGTGCAGTGATTAATACGGTATTCAACGCGATGTGAAAATGTTAAATAGCGCAAGATCAATAGTAGACCAGATGAACGGTACAATAAGAAAGTGGAAAATAACACTTCTTCTCTTCTATCAGTATTTCGATGCGATGCAGGAGCCTGTAGCTGTCAACGATTTATTCTATTATGGAAATTCAATGCTGAGGAAATATGGTATTTTAACGGAGAAAGCATTAAAGCATCATGCATCAATTCTTGCAGGGAGGCATTATCTTTACACGATAAAAAACAGGAGAAAGCCAGTTAATTATTCCATTCCCTATAAATTTTTGATTTCAAGATCAGGATTGGAAAAGCTTAGCTACGAAAATCTAATCTCTCGGCGTGATCAAGAACGGTTGGAATCTTATATTAACTATCAAGCACGGGAGAACGGTATCAAGGTGAGAGGGTGATGGTGATGGATGACCAAGAGTTGAAAGAGTCGGTTCTTGCTCTTGTAAGGACATTTGGGCCCAACAAAACGAAAATTGGTAGGATTCTCGGTAAAAGCCGAAATAAGATTGCAGAGGTACTTAAAGAACTTAGAGAAAATGGAGAGGACATTGGTGATATCGATGAAGAAGAAAGAAGAGAACAACAAGAATTCCCAGCTGAGATACATAATGTGGAAGAGAAACTCTTTAAGGAGAAACAACTAGAAAGGGAGAAACAAGCAGAGAAGGAAAAACAATTGCAAGCGAAGGTGGAATCACTTATTGATGAAAACAAGAAGATCTCTCAACGGTGCAGTATGTTATATCGGCAGCAACGTAGTGAGGGGATGCAAACAGTTGATATGGGGGCGAGGGATGCGATAATAAATATAATGTCCAATAGTAAGCAGCCTCCGCAAGAATTTTTCGAGTATGTTTTTTCTAGTCGACTGGATCGCTTGGAATTAGAAAAAAAACTTTTTGCTAAGGGAGTGCATGTAAGGATTCTCGGTGATTTTATGGTAATGAAGAATAGCATTCCTTCGCTTGAGATGGATATCGCGGGGATAGGTAATGCGAAGGAGAGTGAGGAGGCCCAGCAGAGAGGTACCTCTCAGGCAGACTGGATGCATAATAATGCTAGGGATATGCATGTGCTGTTGTCGATCCCTCTGAATCATCCTCGGCTATCGCTTTTCGATGAGACAACCGTCCAGATGGCGTGGAAGGATAGCAAGACGCTTTATACGTCTGTTCTTCCTGTTTTAATATCAAATATTTCAACGGTTAAGAAGGAAGCGAAGGCATATACCTTGATTAATAAATCGTTATCTGATCTTATTATGTTGGTTTCCAAGATGGACGTTTACTTGGCGCGGTATCTTGGAGCTGTCGATGAAGGGTACCAATAAATGTTAGTTGCAAAACGTTTAATTTGGATTAAACGTTAGCTAACAACAAAAAGAATTTAAACTGCATAAGGAGTGGAAAGGCTTTTTAATGCATTCACTATTTTACAATTAGGCCATTCAAATTCTCCAATTTGATGACCTATGCCATTGGGGATTATTCCCCTTTGGCAAAAAAGTCCATTTTTAGCGGTCAAGCATTAATACAGATTTTAAGATGGTTTAAAATCTGGGCAGTCTTCTGGGCATCCACCTAGCGGTATTTCATGACCTAAATCACATTTATGAGTTTTAACATGTTCTGTTCTATCAGTCAATGGATTTTCTATAAGATCAGGTTTACAATGTTCACATTCAGGCATTTTTCACCTCCCTTTAATTTAAAATATCATAACATCTATTTCTTTAAAAACCTATCTTAACCCACATATCGTGATAATGCTTCTCATTTATGTTTTTTGCCTGAAACTATACGATCTTTGATTGTGAGTAATGCTCCGCCAAAATGATGGTTTCGATTCAATGACCCCATTTTAAAAAATGAGGTCTCTAAACATTGAATCGAGTGAACTCTTGGAGTTCAAATATTGGTGAATGTGATAGTAAAAGAATATCACAAGAGAGAAACATAAACTTTTACCACTTCGTGGTCGCAACCATAGGTTGCTAAAAGTCTATTGTTCTCTCTTGTTAAAAGGTTCTTTTCCTTCATAGCGCCGCCAAAACTCGGCGCATGGAGGAAGTTGACCATGAAGAAGACAAACACCAATTGGAAGGCTGTAGAAGACATAATTACCAGGTATAAAGACCATGAAATTGATCCGAAACAACATTTTCGTTTCGGAAAGCTTGAATGTTACGAGCTCGCAAAAGTCCGTTCAACACGACACGCGAAATACAACATCAACTATCACTTTGTGTGGATTCCGAAAACAAGATCGAAAGTCCTTCAAGAACGGATTGCTCGTATAGTGAGAAACGTAGCGATACAAGTCTGCAAGAGATACGGTTGGACACCACTTGCAATGGAAATCATGCCCGAACACATACACTTGTTTTTAAGTGCACCGCCGAAATGGGCACCTGCAGACATTATCAAAAGGATTAAAGGTAATGTCTCAAGGCAAGTTCGCATGCTGTTCAAAGAGTTCAAGGAATAT
>JAUXAU010000132.1 GCA_030619765.1 Thermoplasmatota archaeon | reverse complement strand
TTCACAAACTCAGGAGTTAATTCACATGTAAAGCTAATTCCATTGGGTGGGTCTACATATTGAACTATGTTGAATCTTAGCAACATCTCCATAGTCTTTCTATGATAATACCATAATACTGTGCATTTTTTAGCCATATTTTTTCCTCCCTCAAATTACAATTTCATAACATCTTTTTCTTTAAAAAACCAACCCCAATAGAGTGAGGGTAAAAAGGTGTTGAAAACATGGATTGTTGAATTATGGTTGATAAGGACAGTATCCGCATGCATTCATCGCAAAACATGTTTTTCTTTTCTCTTCCTCTTACGTTCCTTTCTTTCCTTCTTTGTTAAAGGCCCAGGTTTCTTTCCTGGAGATATATCTTTTCTGCCCTTGGCTTTACCCATATCACCTTCCTCCTTTATCACCAATTTCATAACATATCCTTCTTTAAAAATCTTTTAACGTTTTCTGCCAGTCATCAGGCAATACAACCTGTCGTTCAACCTCCTGCCACTCAAGACCATAATCCAACAACAACTTCTTAACCATATCAGGGACACGAGGAGCACACAATATCCCACGGACATCCGCCTTCTTCACATCCTTCTTAACATCATTAACATACATCCGAAGCTGCTGCACCGCACTAATACTCGCCACACTACGCTTCACCTCAATAACCACAGGGACATGATCCTTATCGAAACCGTAGAGATCTATCAACCCTGACTTAACGTGCTTCTCCCTCTTACTAATACGCAGTCCCTCCTCAACTATGCTTGGGTCGATGATGATCTGGTTGACAACATCGGTTTCCATACCAGCTATAACCAACTCTGCACTATCACGAAGCGAGGTCGCCATCACTGTTTTTAGATCACGGAAAACAATTTTCATTTTTTCAGGGGGCTTGGTATGACGAGATCTAAGAATCAACTGTTTGTCTTTGTTGATTTTGAACTCAGTTTTACTCCCGGTTGGCTGCCAGTTAACAGGCTCACGCATAACAGGCTGATGAACCAACACCGTACCATCCTCCTTAATCATGACCATTCGTTCTCCCCAATCAAGAAGTGATCGTGCTCGTCCACGGTAATCAACCATACAATCACCAACTAAAAGAAGCATGGTTTTATCAGGTTTAGACTTGTGAAATTTTTCAATAAAATTTAACGCATCAGATGCCGTGGGATCGAAAATATTTTTTAGCAAGACAATACTTGAAATCCATATCGATTTGGTTATAATTCTTTGTTTTGGTTTTTGTGGAAGATAAAAAGATGTTGAGAAAATAATTCTGCTATTTGTTTTCCAATTCTTCCTCTTCTTCCTCCTCTTTCTTTTTCCAAGATCCTAAAGTTTCCTCTACTTCTGGAAGTGGTACCATTTCCATAAAAAATAATCTTAGCATGAGGTATAAAAAGGTAATGAGAAAAAGGGTGTTCTAAGGGATTATTTTATTTTGAAGAACGTAGAAGTTTTATGAAAGTTGATTTTACTTTTCCTCTAATACTTTTTCCATCTCACTGATAAGACTAGCAACACGTATACCTTTGTCTGAGAGACAATAATATTTTGCTTTCCTGCCTTCTGTTCCTCTTTCATTGATAAGATTATGTTTTAGGAGTAATGCCAATGCTCTTTTTGCCGTTGAATTATTACTTATTTTTACAAGTGGCCTATTATTGTATAGTTTTCCATATAATATCTCTCCGTTTCTTTGCAAAACTAACATAATTTGCAGTATACCTCGCTGTCCTTCGATTTCTATGAGTTTTTTGCTGACAGTCATACTTCTCCCATCTTAATACTGTATGAATGAAAGAATATTAATAATTATCGTTTAACGTTAAATGAAAAAGTTTAAATATTACTAATGTATAGTATATTTGCATTTAACGATAAACGTTAAATTGTAAGAAAATGAAGAGTGAAAAAAATATGAAACAAAAATGTTCGTTTGTACTGGGTGAAGAAGAAAGCGAAGCAGTCCAACTGTTCTCGGAGCTCGGAATGCCAAAAAATCTTGCGAAAACAATGCTATACGTCTCCGAGGTTAAAGAATGCCACACTAAAGATATTGAGCGAGGAGCGGATCTTCGACAGCCTGAAGTAAGCGTTGCCATACGAGAACTCAGAAGGAGAAGATGGATAACAAAGCGGGATCTTAATAAGAAAGGAAAAGGCAGACCAGTTCATATCTATAGTTCTACAAAGCCTTTATCTGAAATATTGAAAACCTTTGAGCAGGAAAAATTACAAGAAATTGAAGGTGTCAAAAAGGATTTGTCTAAACTCAAAAATATCGTCGTAAGGGGAAAGGTTGGGGCATAAGACACCTCGAAAGTTACAGTGTAATTTAAAGATGAAATTAGTCTGATATTATAACATACTATGGGGGTTGTAGAGTTCTAAGGAGATATACTTTTTTATTCCATCCTCCTTGCAAAGTTACATTGCCTCTCCTCTGATGAAGGCTCTACATCCCCTCGACAATTGCCAGTGTGAAGCCATTGGTGCTCTCTCCAGCGCCTCCTCCTTTCATCCCGTTTAGTAGGTGGTTTCACCCTGTTTATAGGTTTGATTTAAAATGACAGGCAAAAAAGAGAAACAAAAAATAGAATTAACTGCTATATGCCCTGAATGTTGTAGTACATATCTTAGTAGGGATCATTCTAGAGCAGAGTTGGTATGCGATGATTGTGGTCTTGTTATTGATGAAGATTTAATTGACTATGGTCCTGAATGGCGTGCATTTGACAGTGAGCAACGTGAGAAAAGAGCTCGAACTGGAGCACCTATGAATTATATGTTTCCTGATAAAGGTCTCAGTACTACAATAGGTTGGACAAACAGAGATTCGTATGGGAAATCTATTCCAAACAGAAACAGAGCACAGTTATATAGAATGAGGAAATGGCAGAACAGAATTAGAATTAGTAATGCTACGATGAAAAACCTTGTGGTTGCTCTTTCTAATCTTGATAGAATGTCATCACGCATGGGTCTTCCAAGAACTGTACGAGAGACTGCTGCTATGATTTATAGGAAAGCGGCGTCAAAGAATTTGGTTAGAGGCAGAACCGTCGACGGTGTTGCCGCTGCAGCTTTGTATGCTGCATGTAGACAGTGTCACGTGCCAAGAACGCTTGATGAAATAAGTAATATAGCAAATATGTCAAGGAGAGATGTTGGGAGAAACTATCGATATATATCCCGTGAATTAAAATTAAAATTGATGCCTACAACACCTCAGGATTATATTCCAAGATTCTGCAGTGAATTAAAGCTGAGTGGCGACGTAAAGGCTAAAACAATAGAAATACTCAAAGAGGCGGCAGATAACGAACTTACAAGTGGTCGTGGTCCGACTGGTGTGGCAGCTGCATCTCTGTATATTGCAACAGTACTTTGTGGTGAACGGAGAACACAACGTGATATAGCAGACGAAGCAGGTGTCACAGAAGTAACTATCAGAAATCGCTACAAGGAACTTACAGAAAAACTAGATATAGAGATTACTTTGTAGTCATCAATTACTTATTTTTACTTAGTAAAAATTAACACTCTTTGGTTTTGTGGGGAGGATAAAAAGGGATTGAAAAACTAATATCTTCGTGGCGACTACAACAGTCCCAGATAAGGATAGAAGTTACAAGAAATAATAGTGAGCCCATCACCTTATGAAAAGTGTAAGTTATATTTTAGTTGAGTATAAATATATGAGT
>JAUXAU010000025.1 GCA_030619765.1 Thermoplasmatota archaeon | reverse complement strand
CTCCCATAAGGTTTTGTTACCTTGAAATTTGCTAGTTGAGTATCGGAAAAGACTAAGGTCATGTTAGGACCGTAGTTTGTCACGGAAATCGTTATAATAACAGGTTCACCAGGATAGTATATTTCCTTATCAGTTGTCACTGTGACCACTAAGTCATCTGTATATGCGGTGGCAGATAGTAAATCATTGCTAACAATATGGGGCATAGTAGCTAACAATAAGAGGAAAATCGTTCCAACTACCAACTCTTTCTTGAGCAGGTTTACTTTCATGCTTTACCTCCCTTCATATTCTCATGGACGACATAATATATAAATGTTTATAGCAGGATTATTACTAGATATGGACCACATACCCAGCTATAATTCCAGCAACTGTCTGAGTATTGGAAACATATTTGGATGTTGCTCTAGGAATCTTAGGAATAATGTGTAAATGATTTGTTGTTTTGTGATTCCAAATTTATCTGTTTTTATCAACCAAACATCAACTGAACCTTGGCCGAAAAAGTTTGTACCTCCAACAACGATGTATCCCCCATCAATAGTCTGCTGGACTTTAGCACCATATTCGTATTCACGTCCATACCTTTTGCTCCAAATTAGCCTTCCAAATTTATCTGTTTTTGCCAGCCAGAGCTTCATAGTTAAAGGACCACCAGGAAATTCTCTGTTGGATTCCCCTGTCATAATATATCCGCCATCACTAGTTTGATAAATTGAATTTGGGCGGTTGGAAGTAAAAAGACCCCTGTACTTTTTCGAATATAATATTTCTCCATTACTATTTGTTATAATCATCCAGCCCGTCATATTAGTAGGCCAATTCCCTTTAAAACCTGCTACAGTATATCCCCCATCACTATTTTGAAGAACATCACGACCTTCCATATTTGAATCAAATTCTAAAATCCATTCTTCTAATCCATTACCATCTGTTTTTATTAAATAGCGACCCCCAGTTAATATATATCCACCATCAGATGTCTGAACTACTGAAGAACCTACTTCATAACCACTACCACCAAAGTTTTTATTCCACATTTCATTTCCATCTTTATCAACCTTCAATAGCAATATATCATAATCCTGTGGTGGAGAGATAGCAGTTTCTCCTACCATAATGAATCCTTCATCGGTTGTTTGATGAACTCTGTATAACTCCCATTTCAAAAAAATTTTATCCCATTCTTTGTTGCCGTTTACATCTGTTTTTATTAACCAACAATTATTATAACTTTCCCTTCCGACTATGATATATCCTCCATCAGTTGTCTGTTCAACATCACATCCATAATCAGTTTTTGACCCGCCAAAGGTGTTATTCCACTCCTCATTTCCATTCACATCTGTCTTAATTAACCAAATATCAGCGTCACCTACTCCATAAGTTTTTGTGGAACCTACTATTATATACCCATTGTCAGATGTTTGTTGAATCGACCTTCCAATATCGTAATCTTTTCCTCCAAATGTCTTCGTCCATCTATCATCTGACAAAGGACTAATTATAGCATCTGTATTTTCACTAAAATCATTGTTTTCACCAATGAAAATTTCTTTTATTTGCCCTGTAACAGGTACAGCTGTAACAATCAACAGCATGCAAACAAGGATTCCTACTATTTTCCTTTTCATTTAATAACCTCCCGTAAGTGCCATACTATAGCACGGTTAATACATCTGAATAATCTTATATAAATCTATTGTAACAGATTTCTTCTGGTTAAAGTACCTTGATTTTAGACTTTGAGTGCAAAGCCCCATCTATCGAGTATATCGCATTGTATATCAATTTTGAGCACAGTGCACTCTATTATATTAATCAGGGGCAAACTAAAGGGGGAGTCCTGCACTCACAATTATCAGATGTATCATAAAATCCTTGGAAGACAAAGATAGGTTTTGAAGATTTCTAAAATCTTGTTAGGGCTTTGAATCTTTTTTATAATTCCCCCCAGCAGCTTTGTCTTTTTTTCAATTGGACGACAGAGCCGGCACTTCATGCTGTTATCTCCATCGGTTTCATCCTCTTCTTGAGAAACTCTGATGGTTCTGGGATCTTCAAACAATTCTCCTTCAAATAGATTATCGTGTATGCCTTGCTGTGTGTGAAAAGCCAATTAGAATCAGTTTCTAATCAGCTTTGTCAGTAGGTTTATCAGGAGAATTTAATGAAGATATCATTGTCCTTCAAAAACAATAATGGAAGCAAACCATGAATAAACATCTCATAATACTCGGAATAGCTGGGTCCGCTCTATTGGGTAACAGAAGATGGTACGTCACTACATGACCTTAATGAGCGGCGTGTTGAAATAGTTTTAATAGATTTTTTTGAGAGTAAAAAAGAATGGGGAAGGCACATCAAAAGTAAGAAAAACCCAAGTCTTTGAAAAACCTAATTGTTACAAAAGTGACAATGTAACATTTATATATGGAAAAAAGCATGTCATAATGGTGATAGATGTGATTAAGGAAGAAACAGCCGATGTCCAGATTAGGATATCAAAAGGAACGTTAGAGGCAATTGAAAAACATGGGATCTATAGTGACAAAAGTCCTGAAGGCATTCTGAAAAGGATCCTCCCGGAATATGAGGATTTGAAATCAACTTGTTCTGTTGCAAAAAAACCTGAAAAAGAAATACCAATTGGATCTGAAACAGAAACAGAGGAAAAAAAAGAAGATCAATCAAAAGAAGAAAAGCCAGAAGAACCTTAACCTCTTGTCTGGCGGGGGGCATTCTTTTTTGCCTCTTTCTTCTGATCTTACACTGTTTCAGATATTATAATAAAAAAGATTTACCTAATCAAAATTAGAGTTTAAATAAGCGTTCTAAATAAAAATAGGATAATATGTATGGGCAGAGGGAGTTTTACAGTCAGCGTTTGTAATTTTAACCCCTCCCCTAACAAAAACAGATAAGAACCCTTTCTTATAAATTAAGAATTACTTTATATCTATAATTTTATTTTTTCAGCAAATTCCTCAAGTTCGTCTTTTTCTTTCTCTACTTTTTGCTTTTCTTTCTTTATCAATAAAATCAAGCCTATAACCTTTATTCCTATCATTTAACTCTTTTTAATTGAAGTTCATCTTTATTGATAAGGATCCACTCAAATTCTTCTTTTTGTTTTGCGTTTAAGAATTTAATCCAATCCTTTGGTAAGGTTATTATCCATTGATTTTTATTTGTTTTTTGTAATTTTCTTATTGTTTTTTGTCGATATTTTTTCATTTAATTCATATGACTAATCATATGAATAATATTTAATATTTTTGTTTTGCATAAAAAATCGGCGAAAATCCTAAAATTTTGTTAGTGAAATCAATGACCATATTCGAGCATATTTTTATAATCGCAGTCCCGAGTGGGTTAAGTTTATATACTATTAGAAATTAGAGGAAAAATCGAGAAAATAGAAAATAACATTATTGCCGACACAAGTTTTATTGCATTAACATCGAGTGAAATTTCCATAGAATTTGCAATAGCACTACATTTTGTTCTTAACAGATAAGCAATGGGCCCGTACTTTGTTTCAGAAAAAGCTTCGTAATTTGCCATACCCTTGCAAATAATTATATCAGCACGTTTTATAGCTCCCTCTAATTTTGGAGGTAGCGAGTTAAAGTCCACGCCTATAGCAAAACAACCTGTTGTCAAAATCTCATCAACTACCTCTTTAAAATTCAATTCCTGAACATCCTCAAGTGTTGCATCGCTTATTATTGGCTTTCCTCTAACAACAATAGTGATAAAGGAACTTGGGTTAAATTTCTTTAGTTCACGACAAAGAACTTTATCAAAAACAATTTCTCCACAGTTGTCGGTAAAAAGAATAACACGTTTTGCTTTTTTCAAATGCTTCTTTAATTTTGGATAATCATCATATCCCAATCCATCGGAATATATCTTTTCAAAGATATCTTTTAACATTTTAGGATCGGTACTTGCTCCCTCAATGCCAAAATCCATCATGTTTCCAATAATAGAACAGAGCATGCTAGTTTTTAATGGATCATCAGATTTTTTAATGAGTTCTTCCATCTTTGGAAGCAAGGATTTTGCAATTAGGTTGCTATCAATTTTTAACTCAGCATAAGGATCTTCATCATTTAAAGTTTCATAAACCATTTTGTGAACCTTTGTAGCGATTATTGCACTGCATTCGTTTGGATCATAGATTTCAGAAAGCATCTTACAGGCATTTCTTATCGCTTTAGTTTGTAGTGTTTTATTATTGGTACTTTGCTTTGCTTCAAATATGATTCTTTTTAACAGACAAGGAACACATTCAGTTTGGATTTTCATAGCAAGAGACACTGAAAAGGCAATGAGTATTTATTCTTAATGATTAGTTAATAACAAAAAATATAGTATTAAGACGAGCAATATATCAGTAAGTTTTTTTTATTTAACATGACATATTTTATACGAAAAATATATATATGACACAAATTAACTATGACAAAACAACAAAATAAAAGGGGTATAATTGATATGAAGTCAAAGGCGATAGGTATATTGGTCTGCATGATGATGTTAGCAACGATACCAATAGCAGCAGGATTGAATTCCGAGGTTGGATCTAAGTGCGAAACAACAGGCATATTTGATAAAACGATAATAAGGGGAATAGTTTTATATCCAAGGATATCTCAAGATGGAAAAACAATTAATTTTCTTGCACTACGGTTAAGCTTCCGAACGATCTATCTTGATGGAATAACCCACGGAATAGTTAAATTTCAGCGCATTCAAATACCAAACAATTTCAAAGGATATTTTGGTAAGTTCTACATAATTGGGACATTTAGAGGAAGTTTAGATATATAAACCTAAAATTTTTTAAATTTTTACTTGAAAATTTCCTTTCACTTCTTTTATTTTTATTCAATATTAAATTTTAGGGGCAATGAAAGATATTTATTGGGTTCGTTTATTACTGGTTACATAAATTTGAGGAGAAACACATGTTAAAAACACCAACCATTGTTCTAAATGTAAAAACTTATGCTGAAGCTACAGGTATTAAAGCGTTAGAAATTGCCCAATTAATGGATAGAATATCACAGGAAATTGGTGTTAGTATGGCTATTGCAGTACAAGCCACAGATATTTCAACATGTGCAGAAAAAGTAAAAATTCCAGTGTTTGCAGAACACATTGATCCCATTACGCCAGGAAGTCATACAGGATGGACATTACCTGAATCAGTAAAGGAAACAGGAGCCGTAGGAACTCTGATAAATCACAGCGAACATAGATTGAAACTAGCGGACATTGACTTTTGTGTAACTCGGGCAAAAGAATTAAATTTAGATCATATAGTATGCACAAACAATATTTTAACATCAAAAGCAGCTGCAGTATTTTCACCAAATTTTATAGCAGTAGAACCTCCAGAACTTATTGGAGGCGATATATCTGTTACAACAGCTGATCCAGATATTGTTAGTGGTTCAGTGGATACCGTAAAAGATATTAATAAAAATGTTAAGGTTCTTTGTGGGGCAGGGGTAAAAAATGGAAGGGATGTTGCAAAGTCAATAGAACTTGGTGCAGAAGGAGTTCTTCTAGCAAGTGGTATTGTAAAGGCAAAAGATAAAGAAAGTGTGATAAGAGATCTCGCCTCGGGTTTGTAATTAAGATTCCTTCAATTGTTTAATTGCATCTTTATAATTACTGCTTTTGAAAATAGCATCGCAAGAAAAATGTAATTTTGTCAAAATGACATTTTAACAGATTAATCTTTTATATAAGTTTCACAATGTCGCCCTGAACACCGGTACGGTAGGCCTGGACTCCATTTTTTCTCATCCGACCTGCCGCATCATATCCTAATTTTTAGACAAAGGTTAGAGTTTATTAAAATTTATCAGAATATTTGAATCCAAAGATACCCAAAGAGTTAAATATAATTACTTGATATTTATGTTTCGGGATTAAATATGAGTATTTTAAATAATAAAAAAAGAATTTTAAATAGAGGCTGTATATCTCTAGCTGTATGTATTCTCTTAATAACAACAGCTTTATCAGCGACAACTACAACTTCATTTGAAACAGTTGCCTCAACTGAGAATAGACTTAGCTATTCTTTTCTATTTATAGAACCTAACTTCCAAACGGTAGAAGCAGATAATTCTTTATACACAAATTTAAACATGCCTGGATGTATGGCAATGGGTAGACAGGCAGGCGAACCCTCATTGCCCGTTAAATTTATCAAGCTTCTACTTCCACCTATGAAAACAGTAGCTGATGTCACTGTTATCGGTAATCCTATTGAAATTGATTTGGGAAGTATTGATTTGAAACAGAAACCTGTTTTTCCATATCAGGAATCGGTGCCAATTGGTAGTACCGAACCACAGGAGTTTAAAATCGATATCGCGTTATATGCTTCTGATGCATTATACCCTTCTGCCATACATGAAGACTACCATATTGGATATTCTCGTGGATATGCTATTCTGGATATGGCGCTCAACCCTGTGCAATATATTCCAGATGAGGGTAAAATTTTCTTATATCCTGAGATAACTGTTACTATTGACTTTGAGGAGACCCAGGAGGTAAATCAGTTTTTTAGAAACAGCCAGAATGACAAAGAATGGGTTGAAACACTGGTATACAATCCTGAAGTAACAGATTTATACACTGGAAATATAGGCACATTAGATTATCCTGGCGGCCTTTGTGACCCCAGTGGTGATTATGACTATGTCATTATTACCACGACACATAATGGTCTTGACTATTGGTCTACAGGAAGCTCTACTCCATATAACTGGGAGAGTCTTATGGATAAACATGAGACTGATGATGGTTTAAGCTGTACTCTTGTGACAATCCAGGATATTGATGCATGTTCTGATTATCATAGTTCAGATCCGCTTTTTAATGACCTTGGAGCTCACATAAGAGAGTTTAGTAGGGATGCATATCAGGACTGGGGAACTGATTATATCTTCATCGGTGGCGATGATGAATGGATCCCAGCTCGTCATATGAAAACTAATTATGAAGGTAACATTGATTCTGATATCTACTGGAGTAATCTAGATAGTACGTTCAATGAGGATCATGATAATTATTGGGGTGAAGAAGGTGACAGTGGTTTTGATTTGTATGCTGAGATTTTCATTGGTCGTATAACTTGTGATAATCCGCAGGATGTGTCCAACTGGATGACCAAGAGCTTTTATTACGCCGATAGTGGTGATATTGACTATTTAGATAACGCAGCATTTTATGGAGGGGATACAGGATGGCAGTGCCAGGGTGACGACTTCATGGATTATAGCGCAATAAAAGGTACAGACGATTGGCTTGGTCCAGACCCTCATGCTGATGGTCCATTTCCTACTTGGGCTGGTTTCCAATATGGGTTTGAAACGTGGAATGCAGTAAACCCTGGCGTTCAGTACAATCTTTCGGTTATGTGGACTGCGGAACCACCAAACCCTGGCTGGCAAGGAGGATCAGAGTATGTAGCAATAGCAGGGTTGAAGAATGATATCAACAATGATCAAGTGACATTAATGAGTGGTATCGCTCACGCAAATTCCCAGATGTCACTAGATGTTGGTTCAAGCAGCTGGGAGTCCGATTACCATAACACGAAACCATTCTTCCTTCATGACTACGGATGCCACTGCGGCGATATGGATGCATCAGATGACGGTGTCCTTCACTCTATGCTATTCCACAGCGATACTGAGTTAGCTTTTGGTGTAGTATATAACACATGTTATGGCTGGGGCAATTTTTATACCACAAATTCGAGTAGCGCATTCCAGACAAAAGAATTTTGGTCCTACTTCCTAGATGTCGAAAATAAATCAGGGAGCACTGATAACTGGCAACTTGGAAAAGCACATGCCTTTTCTAAAGATAGAATGGCTCCAACGATTAACTGGGATTATTCAACTGGAACATGGCGGGCGGTTATTCAAGGATGTTTGTTATTTGCCGATCCTGCACAACAGCTTAAGCCCCCAAACGCTACCCCCGAGACTCCTAACAAACCAGATGGACCAATCGAAGGAATAACTAATATAGAATATACGTTCTCTAGTAGTACCACAGACCCAGAAGAAGATCAAATCTTTTACAAGTTTGATTGGGGAGATGGTTCATTTAGTAATTGGATAGGACCATATGCCTCTGGAGAGACAGCAGAGGGATATCATTCGTGGAAATTTCCAGGAGACTATGAAGTAAGAGTGAAAGCCAAAGATGCTAAAGGTGGTGAAAGCGGCTGGTCAGATCCATCATCTATCCACATTCTTCAAGCACCAATAGTGAATATAGGCGTTATCTCTGGCGGATTCCTTAAGGCGAACACATTAATAAAAAACAATGGTGAGGTTGAAGCAACAAATGTACAGTGGAGCATCACTTTAGATGGTGGTACAATATTAATGGGCAAAGAAAGTAACGGTGAGATACCTAGTATTCCTCCAGGCGGAAGCGAACCTATAAATTCAGGTTTAATATTAGGATTCGGAAAGACACAGGTAACGGTTACAGCAGAGATATTAGAAGGTACAGATACAAGAACACAAGGTGCAACTGTATTGCTGTTTTTTATAAAGATTAACCCAGGCGGCGGTATATAATACAATTATAAAAAGGGAATCTCCCCTTTTTTCATTCTTTTATACTTGTAGTATAGAGGACTATCAAAAGAAATCATGCTCTTTTTGGTATAGAAATATTTTAAAGATTTGCCTAAAAAAATGCTTTGTGTAATAAAATAATTTGAAGTATATTGTTACGGATGTTGCAAAAATATATTTCATTTGACCTCAGTTAATTTTATATATGTTTTACTTATTATAAAAATCAAAGGGAGGCAATAATATTATGCAAAGGAAAGTAGTTGGATTTATTGTTTGCACGTTATTGATAACAGCCGCCGCTTTCTCTGTCGTAGGAACTGATAAGAATAGAAATAGTTTAAATGAAAAATACACAAGGTCTAATTTAGAACGTTCAGTACCTTTAAACGGATTATTTGAATGGCCGATGTTTAGACATGACCTGAATAATTCAGGTTATTCACCTTCCCTGGCACCAGATGATGACACTGTTCTATGGAGTAAATACATCGGTGATTGGGTTGATTCAAATCCTACCCTTAAAGATGAGAGACTCTACATCGTTGGGGATAATTATGCTGGTGTAGGTGGTGCTGACCTTTGGTGTTTAAATCCTTTCACTGGTGATGAAATATGGAAAACTAATATCCCTGATGAGTTCGTCTTTGGTTCTCCAACCGTTGCAAACGATAGAGTATACGTTCTTGGAACTTACTTTAATCTATATTGTTATGATGCCAATAATGGAGATTTGCTATGGGACTTCGAATCATATGGTCATTGTGGCCCAATGGTTGTTGGGGATAAGTTATATTTTGGTTGTTCTCTTGGGGATAAAAATGGGTTTTACTGTTTGAACGCAACTACTGGTGAGATAATATGGGTCCATGACCCAACAACATCCTATCAAGCTTGTACCCCTGCTATTGTTGATGGAAAGGTATACATTGGCAACGGATGGTATTTCTACTGTTTAAATGCAGAAACAGGTGCTGAAATCTGGAATTCTCCGGATAAATCTGACTGGGGATCTGCAGCTGTTTTCAATAATAGAGTCTACACAAATTATGATAAGCTATACTGTTTAGATGCTGAAAATGGTGATGAATTGTGGACTTATCCAAATGGTGATATACATTGTTCTCCAGCTATCGCTTATGGGAATGTGTACGTTGGAAATGATGATGGTAAAGTTTATTGCTTTGACCCTGAAACTGGAGATTTAATCTGGGAATCCATATCAATAGGTTATATGGTGAATGATGTTGCGGTTGCTGATGATAAGGTTTTTATTCCAGTTGGTGGTCTTGGTACTTTATCGAAATTAGTGTGTCTTGATGCATATTCAGGTGAAGTTATTTGGGATGGTCCTTTTGGTGGTACGTATGGTACTTATTCTGCTCCCGCAGTAGCCTATGGTAATGTCTATGTTGGCGCTGGAGAGTATGGATATATTTACGCTTTTGGAACACCAAATGAACCACCAGAAATACCATCAGAACCTGATGGGCCTTCTGAAGGCATTGTAGGAGTTGAATACACATTTGATACCTCAACCACCGACCCTGAGGGAGATGACGTCTACTATTTGTTTGACTGGGGCGATGGAACCAATAGCGGGTGGCAGGGACCTTATGCTTCAGGAGCAATCGTGGATGCATCCCACACATGGATAGAAATAGGCGATTATGAAATAAGGGCTAAGGCTCATGATGGAAGACGTGAAAGTGACTGGTCAGAACCACACACTATTACTATTGTTGAAGGACCAAAACTTGAAATTGGTGCTATCACTGGTGGATTATTCAAAGTAAAAGCAAAAATCAGAAATGAGGGTGCCACGGCAGCAACTGGTGTACAATGAAGTATTAAACTAGAAGGCGGCGCATTTATCGGCAAAGAAACATCTGGAACAGATGATATTCCTGCACTTGGAGAGATAACTGCAACTTCAAGTTTAATCATTGGATTTGGGGCAACATTGGTAACCGTTACTGCAGAGATACCAGAAAGCTCAGCTATACGAGAACAAGATGGGTTTGTATTCTTCATCTTCATAAAGGTAAATCCTAGTGGTTGAAAATAAAACCACTTTTATTTTTTAATTCCTTAAAATAATAACACAAAGCACCAAAAAAATTATAAGATTCAGTAGTTTTTGACCCAAATATTTAAAGTATTGTTCTTATTTCTATGTTTTTAAGTGTGTTTATATATTTATTAAACCTCTACCATAGGAGATATTTATCTATAAAGAGCAGTACATGGATACCCAAAATCCACTTGAAGGTTGATGAACTATGGAAGAATTAGAAAAAATAAAATCCGTCTGTCCTGCATGCTATCAAGAAGGGAAAATCCAGAAGATAGATGCGAAAATTATTGAAGAAGATGGAAAGGTATGGATTACCAAAACATGTAAGAAACACGGTTCTTTCAAGGACATATATTTTAGTGATGTTGATATCTATAAAAAATGGATAAAATACAAGGTTACTGGCGAGCCTGCTCCTGATGTAAAAACACAATTATTTGATTACCCTGCACTGTATCCAGAACATAAATCTCAGAGCGTCTTGACCAATCTTTTAATTACAAATAGGTGTAATTTACGCTGTAGTTACTGTTTTATGAATGCAGGTGCTTCTGGCGTTGTCTATGAACCAACCCTGGATCAGATCAAAGAGTTAATGATCCAGGCAAGAAACGAACGACCCGTGGGTTCTAAAGCAATTCAAATAACCGGTGGAGAACCGACGGTGAGAGACGACTTGTTTAACATTGTACGAATGGCAAAGGATCTCGGTTTTACGCATGTCCAAGTAAACACTAATGGCATAAAACTTGCTGAAAGTGTTGAATATTGCCAGCGACTCAAAGATGAAAAGGTTAACACTGTATACATGAGTTTTGATGGAGTAACAAAAAAGACAAATCCGTGGATAGAGCAGGGTAAAAAGGCGATAGAAAACCTAAGAAAAGTAAATTTAAAGGTTGTCTTGGTCCCCGTCTTAATCGGTGGTAAAAACCTTCATGAGACGGGAAAGATCGTTCGCTTTGCTCTTGACAACATGGATATCGTACGCGGAGTTAATTTTCAGCCGATTTCTTTCTGCGGCAGAATAACAAAGATAAAAGATGAAAAACGAGATCTTCAACGGGTCGACTACGTACAAATGATGGCAGAAATTGAAAATGAATTTGATGGCCAGATATCAAGAGATGATTTCTACCCTGTGCCGTTTGTATTCCCTGTTTCAAAGCTGATTGAAGGATTAAAAGGAGAATCCCAGGTAGAGTTTACTGCTCATCCTGGCTGTGGGGGTGCAACATACATCTTTTTTGAAGATGGAAAACCTTTGCCGATTACACGTTTTATTGATGTTGAAGGACTATTAGATTTCATTAATAAACAAAGTGAAACCAAGGGACCACTGAAAAAGGTTCGAGTGGCAGCTTCGTTTCTAAAGCATATCAATGACTTTGTTGATCCTGAAAAAGCACCTCATGGCTTTGATTTGAAAAAACTCTTGAAAGAAGCAGCACTTGGTGGAAACTATGATTCATTACGAGGATTTCACTACAAGAGCCTATTTGTTGGATCTATGTGGTTCCAGGACTCATTTAATCTTAATATCGATCGATTAGAGAGATGTGTTATTCATTACACTACCCTAGAAGGAATTGTCCCATTCTGTGCGTATAATGGTCTTGGAATAGGAGATAAAATTCGTGAGAAACACTCTATTTCAATAAAAGATTGGGAACAAGAAACAGGTCGGAAGATTAAAGATGAGCTTTGGAAAAATGGACCATTAACATAACTTCCATTTTTGTATCGAATCCGTGATAATTATTTGTATCTTTGTAAAGACTTCCAGGTAAGAATTGGATTTTTAATTGCACCTGCTTCGTCAACACGTTTAACAGAAGTATTGCTTGGAGCATTTTTTACCGTATCTGTATTCTCCTCTGCAATTTTAATCAATGTTTCAATATACTCATCCAGGTTTTTCTTTGACTCAGATTCAGTAGGTTCAATCATCAGCGCTTCTTTCACAATTAATGGGAAATATATGGTAGGAGGATGTAATCCATAATCTAAAAGACGTTTGGCAACATCTAAAGCTCTAATCCCTTTTTCTTGTCGTAAACGCTCACAACTGATAACAAATTCGTGTTTTCTCAAACCCTTATATGGCAATTCATATTTTTTGGAATCAGCAATCTTTTTCTTCATGTAATTTGAATTAAGTACTGCTACTTCGGAAGTTTCTTTGAGTCCATTGTTCCCCATCAATAAGATGTAAATATATGCCTTTAGCAGCACTGAAAAATTCCCATAAAATGCTTTAACCTTTCCAATAGATTCATGATCATAATTAAAGTGATATTTATCGTTCTTTTTTACTACCCTGGGAACTGGAAGAAATCGTTCAAATTTCTTTTTCACCCCAATTGGCCCGGCTCCAGGCCCCCCTCCACCATGTGGTGTTGAAAAGGTCTTATGGAGATTGAGATGTACGATGTCAAATCCCATATCACCTGGTCTTGCTTTACCCATTATAGCATTTATATTCGCGCCATCATAGTACAGCAATGCACCTTTATCATGTACCATTTTTGATATCTTTAATATATCAAATTCGAAAATACCTAAAGTGTTTGGATTTGTAAGCATGAAACAAGCTGTTTTATCAGAGAGTGTTTTTTCTAAGGTTTCTAGGTCGACTGTTCCTTCTTTTGTTGAAGGGATTTCTATAATCTTATATCCGGCCATAGTAGCGCTAGCGGGATTTGTACCATGCGATGTGTCTGGTAAAATAATCTCATTTCTATCAAAATCTTTATTGAAATCATGATATGTCTTAGCTAAAAGCAAACCAGTAAATTCGCCCTGAGCACCAGCTGCGGGTTGAAGAGTAAAACTATGCATGCCTGTTATTTCGCATAACATCTGCTCTAGTTCATAGAGTATTTGAAGATTTCCTTGAATAGTAGATTCATCTTGACAAGGGTGTGTCATAGCAAAACAGTCCCATCTGCTAATTTCTTCACATATCTTAGGATTATATTTCATAGTACAGGAGCCAAGCGGATAAATCCCTGTTTCAATTCCATAATTCATTTGACTCAATCGTAAGAAATGTCTAACAATCTGGGTTTCGTCGAGATCAGGAATGTTCACCTTTTCTTTTCTTTGGAGAGATAAAGGTAATACTTTTTCAGGTTTACCCTTAATTTTGCCCTCTAGTTCTATTAGTAAAGGTTCATCGTATATTGCACTTCTATACATTATTCACACTCCTTAAGTACAGAAACAAGTTTTTCAATGCTCTCATTATTGTGCATCTCTGTTATACCAAAAAGCATACAATTTTTTAGTTCAGGATGCAAACTATCTAAGATTAGACCGCCATGAATATTTTCACTAATCAGCTTTTTATTTAATTGGTGTGCATCGGGACATTTTATTACAAACTCGTTGAAATGGACTCCGTTAAAAACTTTTTCAAATCCATTTATTGAGGTAATTTTTTTTGCTAGTAATTGTCCTTTTTCGAAATTGGTTATGCTAAGTTGTTCCAAGCCTTTGCTTCCAAGCAATGAAAGATAAGCTACAGCAGCGAGAGCGCATAACCCTTCATTTGTACAAATATTGCTTGTAGCTCTCCCCCTTCTAATATGTTGTTCTCTTGTTTGCAAGGTCATACAGAACGCTCTTTTACCTTCTTTATCTTTAGTTATTCCTATGATGCGTCCAGGAACTTGACGTAGAAATTCGTTTCTACATGTAAAGATACCTAATGTGGAGCCGCCAAAGTCAACAGGATTTCCAAGACTCCTCCCTTCACCAATAACAATATCTGCACCGTATTCACCTGGACCTTTTGCAATGCCTAGTGATATTGGATCAACGCCAACAACAAATACCGATTGTTTTTCTTTTACAATTGTACTAATCTCCTCCACTTCATCTTCAAAAACACCAAAAAAATTCGGGTTTTCAATGTACACTCCAGCGGTATCATCACCGATATTCTTCTTTAGATTATCCAAATCGATTTTGCCTGTCTCCCTATTGTATGCTATCTTTTTAACTTTGATTCCTGCTCCTTTTGTATAATTTTTTAAAACACATCTTTTATCCCAAGATATATTGGTAGGCACAACAAACGTTTTTCTTTTGTTGATGCGAGTGCACATTAATGCTGCTTCACCTAGGGCAGTCGCACCGTCATATACTGAAGCATTTGCTATGTCCATACCAGTGATTTCAGCAACCATACTTTGATATTCGAACATTGCTTGCAAAAAGCCCTGCGACGCTTCCGGTTGATACGGTGTATATGAAGTATAGAATTCTGATCTAGAGATGATTGATTTTACAGCTGCAGGTATGTAGTGAGATTTGATTCCTCCTCCCAAAAAATTGGGCATTTCACAAAAAGATTTGTTCTTTTTCCCCAATTTTCTCAACCATTCTTCTACTTCTTGTTGGGATAAATCATCTTGAAGATTGAGATTTTTTATTCTGATCTGTTTGGGTATATCAGAAAATAAACTATCAATATCAGTTATTCCTATCTCCTTAAGCATGCTGTTTTTAATGGCGGAATTAGGAATAAATTTCATAGAGTCCCTGAGTGGTAATCAGTCTTACTTAAAGAAATTTATCATAGATTTGGATATTTTCAGTTATTTGTAAATAGTGCTGCTGTGTTTAGATTATTAATACATATATCCCACATTTTCAATGATAAGGTATTTCATAAATTATTGTAAGTCATTGAACGTTCGCAATATAGAGCGTATCTTAGTTGTTAGTGTTTCATAGAATAATCTTTTATCAAAGAAACACATTACATGGCAGATTCAATGCAAGACATCTGGATAGAAAAATATCGGCCAAAAATACTTGATGATATTGTTGGTCAAGATAGTATTGTAGAAAGATTAAAGGCATATGTAAAAACCAAAAATGTGCCACATCTAATCTTTGCAGGACCGGCAGGTACAGGTAAGACAACGTCGGTTTTAGCCCTGGCAAGAGAGGTTTTTGGTGAAGAAACTTGGAAACAAAATTTCCATGAATTAAACGCAAGTGACGAAAGAGGGATCGCCATCGTTAGGGGAAAAATTAAGGATTTTGCTAGAACTGCTCCTATTGGAGAAACACAAATTAAAATAATATTTCTTGATGAAGCAGACTCTCTTACTCCAGATGCACAAGCTGCTCTTAGAAGAACAATAGAGAAATACACCCGTATCTGTCGTTTCATTCTTTCTGTCAACTATTCTTCCAAGATCATCGAACCTATACAATCAAGATGTGCTGTTTTTCGTTTTAAACCGATAAAAGCAGAGGATATTAAAAAATACATACGTAAGATAGCAACTAAAGAAAAATTGGAGATAACATCTGATGGTTTAGAGACTCTTATTTTTATATCAAGAGGTGACCTAAGAAAAGCCATAAATACTCTTCAGGTAGGTGCATCTATTGACAAAAAAATCACTGCAGAAATTCTTTATGAAACATCAGCTACAGCTAAACCAGAAGATGTGAAAGAATTGATCAATACTGCAATTGGTGGCAACTTTATGGCTGCTAGAAATCAACTTTATGACCTTCTTATAAAGTATGGATTGAGTGGAGAAGATATTGTAAAACAGATTCATAGATCAATCTTTGATCTTACAATACCAGATGAAAACAAGGTTCAGTTAATAGAGAAGACTGGTGAAATAGAGTTCAGAATTGTTGAAGGAAGTAATGCTCACATCCAGTTAGAATCGTTACTGGCACAGTTTGTACTTACGGGAAAAACCTTAAAGTAGTAAATTATTCGTTTTTAAGAAATCTTCAATTATACTCTCTAGTTCTTTTGCGGTTTCATCTCCAACGCCGTATCTTATCCGTACAATAGGTTTGTTTGCTTTGAGTACTCGATTGAGATCGATTGGAGTACCACTTATAACAACCTCACAATCAGCATTGTTTATTGTTTGCTCTAGTTCATTTATCTGTTTCTTACCATATCCCATAGCTGGAAGAACATTTGTCAGGTGTGTGTATTTATCAAATATTTCTATGATTGAGCCAACTGCAAAACTTCTTGGATCAATAATTTCCTTTGCGTTGTTATCTTTAGCTGCAATAGTACCTGCACCATACTTCATACCACCATGAGTTACTGTTGGGCCATCCTCTATAACAAGCACTTTTTTCCCTTCGATCATCTCTTTATCATCGGCCTTGATGGATGAGATACCATCGATGATTTTTGCTTTGGGATTTACATTTTTTATGTTATTTCGAACCGTTTCTATATCTTCCTTCTTTGCTGTATTCACCTTGTTTATTATGACTATATTAGCAGCTCTAACGTTCATTTCTCCAGGATAATAGGATATTTCGTGACCTGCTCTATGCGGATCGGCAATTGTTATCAATAGATCTGGTTTGTAAAAAGGAAAGTCATTATTGCCACCATCCCAGATAATTACATCTGCTTCTTTCTCGGCTTCCCCAAGGATTTTTTCATATTCTATACCTGCATAGATTACTCCACCCATATCGATATATGGTTCGTACTCCTCTCTTTCTTCTATGGTGCAGTTGTACTCATCCAAATCCCCATAACTTGCAAACCTTTGGCATATCTGCGTTGTTAAATCCTTGTCATATGGCATTGGGTGTCTTATAGAGGCAACTTTCAGGCCCTTTGATTTTAGTATTTCAAATATCCTCCGTGAGACCTGTGATTTTCCACATCCTGTTCTAACTGCACACACTGCTATAACTGGTTTTGTAGACTTGAGCATAGTTCTCTTAGGTCCTTGTAATATAAAATCAGCACCTGCTGCATTTACCAATGCAGATTTGTTCATAACGTAAGAATACGGAATATCGCTATAAGCAAAAACAACCTCATCAATTTCTTTCTCTTTTATTAATTCAGTCAATTTTCCTTCAGGATATATCGCTATTCCATTTGGATATAGTTTACCAGATAATTCTGATGGATATTTTCTGCCCGATATATCTGGTATTTGTGTTGCAGTAAATGCAACAACTTCATATTTTTTATTATCCCTAAAGTAAACGTTAAAATTATGAAAATCTCTGCCTGCTGCACCCATTATGATTACTTTAATTTTCTGAGTCAAGGACGCTCCCTATTTAGGCCGGTAACAGATGAGGCTTTATAGATTTTTCTTATATTGTGCCCCACCGCTGAACATTGTTTGGATTTTCCATTAAATAAAAATAGCTGTACTTGTTAATAATACTTATAGATCTGGTGAAGTGAGAAATATGAACAGAGAAGCTCTTCCTCTTATATTAGCTATTTTAGTACCAATAGTTCTAGTCTCTCTAATATTGTTGTATTTTTATGGATATGATTTTACCTTGTATCTTAAAAAAATCGATTTAATTTACTATATTATTATACTTCCCTTTGCTCTCGGTCTTTTTGCTGCATTGTTAAGATTGAGGAAACCAAGATAGAGATATTCTAAAGTATTATGTAGTGAGCATAAAGAAAGTTATAAATACAAATAAGCCATATCAAAAACTGTTAGATGAGATGCACTTAAAAGTTTAAAATTATACTAAATAGTATCAGATAGGTTTATCTCGTTAAAAAGTGGGATGATGGGATGCATACGCTGGATAAACTAGTTAGAGGAGGTACATTTTGAAAGAAGATACTGTTGGGAATAAAAACTCGTTATCTTCTTCCAAAACCAAGGATATTTCAGAAATCGAAAAGGCTGTAGACAAAATCTTACTTGGGAACAAAAGTAAATTAATCTCTAAAGATGAATTTAATAAAGATGAAAAACAACATTCAAATAAAATTGAATTAGAAAGTTTTGATGTTAAAATTTTTTCACCCAAAAACAGAAAAAAAGAATCTATTTTTTTTATAAGGAACAAAAAAAAGTCATTTTGGAAAAAAGAAAAAGGTACAGATTCTGGTAAATCAAAGGTGAAATTAGAAAAACTGAACAAAAAATCTGTTGGAGCTAGTGACAGTACAACAAAAACCAGAAAAAGATCTATTGTTGCTGAGGTGAAAAAACGTTTTGCCATTGGCAAAACGAAGAAAGAGACAATGAATTTATCTAAAAAAACAACAAAAGAGTTAACCCCCTCTGTCAAAGATAAATCTCATTATCAACTTGATGAGTCATTGGAGAAACTAAGTCCAGAAGAAGCTAGGTGGTTAGATCAACAAATAAAAGCAGCAGATATAGTCATAGTGGACGAGAGTAAAAAAGGTTTATATGATATTACTTCAGTTGAATCAGTGAGTTCACAAAAAGATATGCTCGATCAACCTAAACATTTTGAAAAACGTTTTGGGAGAATTAGGCAGAAAAAAGTAATTAGTAAAAGAGAACCGAAGAAATTCTTTTCAAGTAAACATCTTGCAAGAACTCCAAAGAGTTCTGGAGAGAGAACTGTTACAGAGGAAACTAAGCCAGCTGTATTATCAAAGGAACTTAGGGGTAAGAAAAAATACCTGTCATTTCCTGAGGAAGGAGGGACCTCTTTAGGAAGAAAATATAGACATCCTTCTCTTAGAAAAACAAAGCGCCATAAAGGTAGTGATGTAACTTCTGATAAATTAGATGTTCAGTATAAACAACCTTCTACGTCTCCCCAAGAACTTCTATCTGATTATTATGTCTCTGAGGGGGAAATTCTTCCATTAGAAGACGTGCAGATTCTCAAGGCTACGGTATTAAAAAATTTGGGTTATTCAGAAGGTACTTGGGACGAACTTGATTTTTATCCTTTACAAGAGCCATTTGCATATGTTGAAATAATTCGTGAAAAAGAAACTCTTGATAAACGATATATTTTAATTGAAGTTGAATTATCTAAAGAAGAATTGCAACTTTTGGATTTCTTAAAAGATACCTTGACTGGATTTTCCATAGATACAAAGGAATTGGAAGTAAAAGGTGAGAAAAATTATCTTATTGAAATGATAGAGCAAATTTTTGAAGATTATATGGTGAGAATTGACACTCAAATCAACAAAAAAATTTTTTATTTTCTGGAAAAACAATTTCTAGGACTCTTTAAATTAGAAGTTTTGATGAGAGACCCAAATATCGAAGACATTTCATGCGATGGTTCTGGTTTACCAATATTTTTATATCATAGGAGATACGGTTCATTAAAAGGTAACATACAATTCGATGATGAAGACGAACTCTCTGCTTTTGTTATTAAACTTGCTCAAAAATGTGGAAAGCACATCTCAATTGCTGAACCTATGCTCGATGCTACAATGCCCGATGGGTCTAGAATTCAGATGACGCTGAGTACCGAGGTAACAACCAAAGGTTCTACATTTACTATTAGGAAGTTTAAGGAAGATCCTTTCTCACCCCCAGATTTGATTGAGTTCAATACTATGTCTTCTGAAATGATAGCATATATGTGGTTGGCCGTCGAAAATGGAATCAACGCACTTATTGCTGGTGGTACAGCAGCTGGTAAAACTTCTACATTAAATGCACTTTCACTATTCATTCCTAAAGAAGCGAAGATAGTTTCTATAGAAGAAACCAGAGAGATCAACCTTCCACATCCAAATTGGATTCCTGGGGTGGCCCGCTCCGGTTTTGGTGAAGTTGTAGGTAATAAGATAGTTGGGGAAATAGACCTCTACGATTTGATGAAAGCCGCTCTCAGACAGAGACCTGAATTTATTTTAGTAGGAGAAATAAGAGGGCGAGAGGCATATGTTTTATTTCAGGCTATGGCTACAGGGCATACCACTTATTCTACAGTTCATGCTGATTCTGCACAGTCTCTTATACATAGGTTGGAAGGAAAACCCATCAACATACCACGTATTATGTTACAAGCTTTAGATATTGTTTGCATACAGATTATTTCTCGTGTTAAAAATAAACGAGCAAGAAGATGCAAACAGATTATAGAAATTATAGACATTGATCCTTCTACAAAAGAGATTCTTACAAATGAGGTGTTCCGCTGGGATCCTGTGGAAGATAAATTTATCTATTCAGGTAAAAGCTACATATTAGAACGTATCCGGGCGGAAAAGAACATAGGTCGAGAAGATATGACAAATGAAATCAAGAATAGAGCTAAGTTATTAGACTGGATGAATAAAAATAATGTTAGAGAGTTTAAGAAAGTTGCAACTTTAATTTCTCAGTATTCTGAAAATCCTACTAAGCTCATAGGAAAAATAATGGATGAATCATGAGTAGAAAGATTGCTATATGTCCACAGTGCGGTACAAAAATTGTCTGTGAGGGTGAACCAGGTCAAAAAGTAGTAATCGAATGTGATAATTGTGGTAAAAAAGGCTTAGTTTCATTTGCAGAAAAGGCATTGATAGATATAAGGGAAAAAGGAAAAGAAACCCTAAAAAGAGCCGGAAAAGAAGAGGGATTAAAAAGGCAAAAGGAAGAACTAAGAGATAAAGAGAGAGAAAAACAACGATTTTTCGGTTTATTGAAAAAAATTGAATTAAAAAAGGGATTGATCACAACAAGGGAAAAAGAAAGAGAAGCTAAAAAAGCTAAGAAAGAGAAAGAAAGAGAACTGCGGGAGAAAGCAGTGGAAGAGGAGAAGCTAAAAAAATTAGAATTGAAAAAAGCGATGATGAAAGCAAAAGAAAAGGAAAGAGCAGTTAAAAAGACTGAAGAGGAAAAAAAAGAGAAACTAAAAAGACAAGAGATTGAACAAAGAGAAAAGCAAAGAGAAGAACAAAGATTAAAAAGAATAGAAGCAAAAAATGCGTTGATTGAAGCAAGGAAAAAAGACAAAGAAGCCAAAATAGCTAAGAAAGAGGAGAAAAGAGAACTAAAAGAAAAACAACGATTGAAAAAAATTGAATTAAAAAAGAGATTGATTGCAACAAAGGAAAAGGAGAGCGAAACCTTACGAAAAACCAAAAAAGAAGAGGAATTAAAAAGGCGAGAAAGTGAGCTGAAAGATAAGCTGAGAAAAAGGAAGATAAAAGAAGAGAAACTAAAGAAGTTAGAAGCAGAAAAAGCAGTTGTTAAGGCAGAAAAAGCAGTTATGGCGGCAAAGAAAAGAAAAAGAGAATCCTTACGAAGAGCCGCAAAAGAAGAGGAATTAAAAAGGCGAGAGGAAGAACTGAGAGAAAGGAAGATAAAAGAGGAGAAACTAAAGAAGTTAGAATCAGAAAAAACAGCGATGGAGACAAAGGAAAAAGAAAGAGAAACCTTACGAAGAACTGAAGAAGAGGAATTAAAAAGACAAGAGGAAGAACTGAGAGAAAGGACGATAAAAGAGAGAATAAAGAAGTTAGAAGAAGAAATAGCAGTAATAGACGCAAGGGAAAAAGAAAGAGAAACCCTCTTACGAAGAACCGAAAAAGAAATAGAAGAGGAAGAAAGGCAAGAGAAAGAGCAGGTAGAAAGAGAACTTAAAGGAAAGGAACTGAGAGAAAGGGGGATAGAAGAGAGATTAAAGAAGTTAAAATCAGAAATAGCTGTGATGGACGCAAGGGAAAAAGAAAGAGAAGCCTTATTACGAAGAACCGGAATAGAATTAGAAGAGGAAGAAGAGGTAGAAAGGAGAAAAGAAGATATTTTACCAGGAGAACAGAATTTTGTTGAAATTGATTTTTATCCTGTAAATGAACCTTTTGCATACGTCAAAATATTAGAAGATACTATGTCTCTGGACAAATATTATAAGAGTATGGAACCTCAATTAATGGATCAGGAGCTTAATACCCTCAATCTTTTACAAGAGAAATTAATCAATTCGGTGGACATACGATTGGATGAAATTGAATCTGGTCGTGTAGATAGGTTTCTCATTGACCAGATAGATCAAATGATAGAAGACCATGAGATGAAGTCCGATGATATATTAAAAAAGAAATTTTTATATTATGTTAAAAGAGATTTTTTAGGTTATGGAAAAATAGATTCGTTGATGAAGGATCCAAATATCGAAGATATTTCTTGTGATGGTTCTAAGGTTCCGATATTTTTGTATCATAGAAGATACGGTTCATTAAAGAGCAATATAAAATTTGACAATGAGGAAACACTCTCTACTTTTGTTATTAAACTTGCTCAAAAATGTGGAAAGCACATCTCAATTGCTGAACCTATGCTCGATGCTACAATGCCAGACGGGTCTAGAATTCAGATGACATTGAGTGAAGCTGTAACTACTAAGGGCTCTACTTTCACTATACGAAAATTCCGTTCAGATCCCATTACCCCTACAAATTTGATCGAGTACGGCACTATGTCTCCAGAGATGATTGCATATATGTGGATGGCTGTAGAAAATGGAATCAACGCACTTATTGCTGGTAGTACAGCTGCTGGTAAAACTTCTACATTAAATGCACTTTCACTATTCATTCCTAAAGAAGCGAAGATAGTTTCTATAGAAGAAACCAGAGAGATCAACCTTCCACATCCTAATTGGATTCCTGGGGTGACCCGCTCCGGTTTTGGTGAAGTGGTTCGTGATAAACTTGTTGGTGAAATCGACCTGTTTGATCTTATGAAAGCAGCTCTCAGACAGAGACCTGAATATATTTTAGTAGGGGAAATAAGAGGGCAAGAGGCATATGTTTTATTTCAGGCTATGGCGACAGGGCATACTACTTATTCCACATTTCATGCTGACTCAACCAAATCTGTTATACACAGATTGGAAGGAAAACCAATAGAGATACCACGCGTTATGTTGCAATCTTTAGATATAGTGTTTATACAGGTGAACGCTAAGGTTGGAGATAAACATGTTAGGAAATGCAAACAGATTGTTGAAATTGTAGATATTGATCCTACAACAAAAGAAATACTTTCGAATGAGGTGTTCCGCTGGGATCCTGTGGAAGATAAATTTATCTATTCAGGTAAAAGCTACGTATTAGAGCGTATAAGAAATCTACATGGCATAAGTAAAGAAGGTATAATGCAAGAAGTTAGAAGAAGAGTAGAAGTGCTCGATTGGATGCGTAAGAATAATATAAACTCATTTATAGAATTTGCAAGAGTAGTATCCTTCTATGCTGAAGATCCTAATGAACTGATGAAAAAGATAATAGATGGTACAAAAATTGAGAAAGAAGAAAGTAATAAAATAGATGTTCATAAACTTGAAAAGTCAGATAAAATCGGAGTAGGAGAGATGGACTTAGGTAAAGATTTGATTAAAGAGGAAATAACTTCTACACTCTCAGCTAAGAAAAAAATTAGAAAAAGTATAGGTTTCCGGAGGAATAAAAATAACTCTAAATAACTATCAAAAGATTAGTTACAAATGGTTTGGACAGTTTACAGAGAGAAAAGCGAGTGATAAACTGAAGCACAATTTACAATCTGCTCACATGCAAATTAGAGGTGGAGCGTACGTGTCATTTGTTATACTTAACTCACTTCTCGTAACAATAGCTTCTTTCGCTGTTTTGTCTACGTTGGTTTTTTTTATACTTCCATCTGTTGGTATTAATTTGGATATAGTACTTACTACTTTCTTTCTGCTCATTCCAGTTTTGCTTGGTATTCTTGTTTATTTCATTTCTTTAATGTTACCTTATTTTAGAGCAAAATCACGTGGTAAAAAAATTAATTTACATTTAGCTTATGCTCTTAATTTCATTTCTGCAATGTCTTCTGCAGGCATAACTCCTACTGAGATTTTTAAGAGTCTTTCCAAGCAAGACATATATGGAGAAATTAAAGAAGAAGCTTCTTGGATCTATAGGGATGTCACGTTGATGGGCATGGATGTTATTACATCAATTAGATCCAACATGGAGATAACACCATCGCAGAAGTTTAAAGAGTTTTTACAGGGAATGATTGTTACAGTTACTTCGGGTGGTTCTTTAAAAAGCTATTTTATGAATAAAGCAAACCAATATATGTGGGAGAACAGACAAGAGCAAAAACAACTTCTGGAAAGTCTAGGAATAATGGCTGAAAGTTATGTAACTGCAGCAGTTGCGGGGATACTTTTGTTGCTTATAGTTATTCCACTTATGATGATAATAAGTGGTGACTTTAATGCTATGTTTCTCTATATTTTAATTTTTATGGTCACTCCTCTAATTCATATAGGATTTGCAGTAGTAATTAAAAGTATGTCTCAAGGAGCATAATGTATGTCAAAAAATCTGCCTAAATCGGATTTCATAAAAAATATTATACTTACTGGTCAGGTTACTCAATTTATTGTAAAGACGGTCACTATAGTATCTGCTTTAATATTTTCTTTATTAGCATTTCTCACCCTGTTAGGTATCATACAGAATTTCGGCACTCCAGCTGATCATATAGTTTTGGCTATTTTGTCAGTAACTGGCATCTATGGAATGTATACATCTTTACAGGCTAGAAAAATCTACAAAATAGATAGCATTTTTCCAGATTTTGTTCGTGATCTTGCAGAGTCTAGGCGCGCGGGAATGACATTTACCAAAGCAATTTTATTTGCATCCAAGGGAAACTACGGAATCCTAACTCCCGAAGTTCAAAAGATTTCTCAACAAGTTTCATGGGGAAGTAGTGTTACAGATGCCTTGATCGCTTTTTCAGAAAGAGTAAAAACAAAATCTATCCAAAGAACTATCTCATTGATTATTGAAGCAAATAAAAGCGGAGGAAATGTAGCAGACGTGTTAGATGTAGCTGCGAAAGATGCTAGAGAAATCAAAATGCTTGAGGCTGAAAGAAAGGCCAATATGGCTTCCTATGTAGTTGTAATCTATGTTGGTGCGTTCGTATTTTTAGCAATAATAGCAATATTGTGCAGTAGCTTTATACCAGCCATGACTGGGTCTAGTGCACAGGGGATGCAAGGTGCACTTGGTGGAGGAAGTGTTCGGCAGGAAGAAATCCTTCCAATATTCTATTTTGCAACACTAGTTCAGGGATTTGGATCAGGTTTAGTTGCTGGAGTATTTGAAGACGGTAATCTTTCTTCTAGTGTAAAACACATTTTTGTTTTGGTTTTTGTAAATTGGATTGCATTTAAAATTTTATTAGGAGTATAAATACGTAGGTGAGTTGGGATATGAAAACTAAAAGAGCAAAAGCAACAACCTGGGTACTAGGGACTATTTTTTTTCTAGTAACCATTGTGTTCTCTCTCTTTAAATTTTCTATCTGGGCTCTTTTTCATTTTGGCATTTTAACGCAAAAGCTTTATATATTATTATCAGGAGAGTATACAATAGCAATAGGTTGAGGAGTTAGTCAATGAAAATTAAAAGAGCTAATAAAGCAGTATCTGAAATAATGGGTACTGTTTTGCTATTAGGGATATCTGTTTCACTCTTCTCAGTAGTTTACATCTTTGTTATAAACGAATCAATGGATCCTTCAGCTCATCCACCAGCTGTATACATTATTGGAACGACAGAAGGAAAGGAAGTGATACTAGAAAATCGTGGTCAGGAGGCATTATCAGCTGATTCAACAGTTATGCTAATTATAGCTGGCAACCATCTGAACATGGTCGTTAGAGACTACCTAAATGATACCAATGGTGATGGTTATTGGAACGTTGGTGAGAGGTTAGTTTTTAATGCTAGTGGCCTTGGCATAGATATTATCGGTCTGGAGGTTAGGGCTACGGTTATTGATGCGAAAAGCGGGGCACTAGTAATGACGGGGATCATTCAGGACGGGGAAGTTTTTGAGTTTGCATATGTTCTCACCTCGAGCGCTAGTGATGTTGAAAGTGATAGAGCAACGTTATGGATGAAATATAATTTCAGGAACAACACAGGTGATTTGAGGTTTGCCTTTAGGAAGGCTACAGAGGACTGGAATTACACCACTTGGTTTAGTGGCCAAACGGGAGAAGGCTCTTATGGAAAAATGGTTACTGGTTTAACTCCTGATACAGTTTATTTATTTAAAGCTCAACTTAGATACAATAATGAGACGATTGAGGATGTAGTCCTCTCTTTTACCACGCCTGGAGTGATAGTGGGCATGTGGCATTTTGATACTGGAAGTGGGACAATTGCTGTCGATTCTTCTGGACGTGACAACCACGGAACACTTTTTTATGGACCACAATGGACTACAGGAATAAATGGAACTGCATTGAATTATGACGGCATTGATGATTATGTAGAAGTACCTTATAATCCCAGTTTGGATATTATAGACAAGATTTCCATAGAAACATGGATGAAGCCTTTAGAAGACAATGAAGGATATTATGGACAGATTATAAGCCCTGTGCTTGACACTTCATTATTTGGTCTTTTTAACATTTATGATCCAGATATAACTCATGTCTCTGGCGATATATATGCCGTGGCTTGCAGAGGCGATGGTAACGATGGATTCTTGGTTACGTTGGAGATAGCTAATGATGGACATATTAACTATACACTTGTTGATATCTTCGAGTTTTCCACAGATGATTGTTACGACCCCGACATCATTCATGTCGATGGAACTATCTTTGCTATTGCTTACAGGTCTGGTTGGGTAGCAAATGTAAGAACGGTGGAGATATTTACTGATGGAAGTATTAACCGCACAATCAAAGATACATCGCCTTTTGCTACAACCTATCGAGAATCCCATATCTTTTATATCGATGTGAATGTCTATGGCGTTGGTTACACAGGCCTTAATAATGATGGGTATTTTACAACGATTGGTATATCCAATAATGGACAGATTACGGGTGTTATTGACACCGTAGTTTTTGATAGAGCAATCACGGGTTATTCAGAAGAACCAAACATGATTCATGTTTATGGGGATATTTATGCTATCGCTTACAGAAATCCTGACTCAGATGGGGCATTGAGAACACTGGATATTGCCGATGATGGACAAATTACAGCTCCCTCCCATTTTGATGGAGAGTACATTGATAGTTTCCCGTTTGACATTTTTGATGGTTTTGAACCTAATATAACGCATGTTGATGGGAATATCTATGCTATTTGTTATGGGGGCTTTACATCAGTTGGGACGTTGAGAACCGTAGAGATATATAATGATGGAACGATTAAGGGGGAGATCATTAACACTTCTGATTTTGATACCAGCTATGGAAGAGAACCCAGTATCATACATATTAATGGAGATGTCTATGCCATTGCATACAGAGGTCCGGGTAATGATGGATGGTTGAAAACAGTGAAAATAGCAAGTAATGGAGTGATTGATAGTAATGTTATTGATAGCTATGAGTTTGACACTTCTGCTTGTTATGACCCTAGTATCATTGGTATTTATGGCGATGTCTATGCCATTGCTTATAGGGGCACATACGACGACGGGCTTTTGAAAACGGTGCAAATAGCTAATAATGGGACAATCTCTAAACCAGTTATTGACTATGCAGAGTTCGGCATCTTTGATTTTCAACAACCTGATATAATCCAAATATCTGATAACATATATGCTCTTGCCTTTAGAGGTTTTGACGATGATGGATATTTAAGAACGGTTGAAATCGCGAGTAATGGACAGATTAACGATAGCATCATTAATAGCTTCAAGTTTCATTCAGGTCAGATTTTAGATCCGATGGTTATTCATATTAGTGGTGAGTTCTATGCCATTGTTTATTCAGATTATCAAAGTTCCTGGCATGGATTCCTGAAAACAGTGAGGATAAATAGTTCTGGGTATGTCATAGGTGGGGTCATTGATTCCTTAGAGTTTGAAACAACTCAAGGTATTAGACCCGCTATAGTTCATGTCAGCGGAGATGTCTATGCCATTGCTTATCGTGGCCCTAGTAATTACGGCTATGTGAAAACGGTGAATATATTCAGTAATGGACAGATTTCCACTATTGCCATGGCTTCCGCCACCCAAACGTTTGTCGCATCAACTTGTTACTACCCTGACATTATTCATGCTAGTGGCGAAGTTTATGCCATTGCCTACACGGGCTCTGGCTGGGATGGATATTTGAAAACAGTGAAGATAGCAAATGATGGGGCGATTACCACCACCGGCATGGATACTTTAGAGTTTGATACTTCTTATTGTGTATTCTCTAACATTATTAACGTCACAGCAGATGTTTATGGAATTGCCTACACAGGGCCCAGTAACGATGGCTATGTGAAAACGGTGAGGATAGATAACAATGGAATGATTGTTGGTGGTGTCATTGATACTTTAGAGTTTGACACATCTCACGGTTATCGCCCAGACATCATTCATATCAAAGGCAGTGTCTATGCTATTGTTCACGCTGGTTCTGGCTGGGATGGATATGTGAAAACTTTAAGGATAGGAGAAAATGGGGATATTGCCAATTCACTTGATGGTAATTATGAGTTCGATACAGGGGACTCACGGGAATGTAGAATCATTCACGTCAATGGGAGCATCTTTGCAATCGCTTATAGAAACAACTACTTAGATGGTATGATACGGACGGTAGAGATAAAGTACACACCTACAGTTGGCTACATAATTGCTAGAAGCAATTGTTATAGAATAAACGCCGATTCTACAACCGTCTATGCATATATAAATGATATGTACCTTACTGCACCGATTTCTTCAGGCTTTAACTATGTTGTTTTGACTTATGATAAAAATGCTGGTGGTAGTGACCAAATGAAACTATATATCAATAAAACTTTAGTAAACTGGACAACATATAGCACTTCAATAACTACAAATAATAATAACTTGTATTTCGGCTGGCTCAATAGTATAGTAGACGAAGTAACTCTTTGGAGATCGGTAATTCCACAAACAGAAATTAACCGGCATTATAATGACCATACAGGCGGATAAAAAAAATGGAGGAAAAATTGGGGTGGAAGGATGAAGAGAGATTACGTATTCCTTAAAAATCTTAAGAATAAGGATGATGCAGTAGTTGGCGTTATTATAGCAGTTCTGCTAGTAGGATTAATACTATCCATCATTGTAATCATCCAAACGGTTTTTGTACCAAGCTGGATGGAACAAATAGAAGCCGAGCACATGGATGATGTGGCAAATCAGTTTGCCATGCTAAAATTTGCAATAGATACGCAATCAGCAACTGGAACAAATGTTCCAATTACAACCTCAATAACGCTAGGTAACAAAGAACTGCCGTATTTCACGTCAAGTAGAGCATTTGGATTTCTACGGATTTTAGACGAAGAGTATGCTATGAATATAACGAATGCTACAAACACATTTGAATATTTGCCAGAAATTATAAAATATTCATCATCAAATACATACTTTCTTAATATAGACTACATCTATGAAGCTGGAGCAGTGATATCCAGTCAAGATGAAGGAAATGTTATGTTCATCAAACCATCTTTTTTTGTGGATTATAATAAAGTTCTCGATGAAGTCAACATATCATTTATCCTATCAAATATTATTGGGGTTGGAGGGAAAAAATCTGTTAGTGGGTATGGAACTTATCCAATACAGACGAACTTCTCGAGATCTAACAGTACTTTAATTACAGATGTTCAAAATATTGTTATTACTACCTCGTATCCTGATGCTTGGCGTGTGTTTATTAATGGCACATTAAAAAAAGAAGGTCTAGAGTATGGTGCTAGTAATGATTTTTGGATAACTAGTACAAATGATAAAGTAACTGTAAATTTCAACTCTCCTCCCACATCCCCAAAAGTCGATATTTTTCTAGATGTCATTGACATAATTGCTCAGGTGGCTCCTGGATGGATTGAATAAGTAAGATAAACTATACTTTCATCAACCTATAACTATAATGGTATAAAGGATCATCACTTCCTATAAAATTAATGTGCATATAGAGATTTATGTCTGTATATTTTTATCTTATATGGTTTATTACCTTTTTTGGCTCTTGTTTTCTTCGGTGTTTGTAACCAAGTGGATGATTAGAAAAGGTAAGGTTTACCATTTTTTACTCCCACGCTCTAGACGTCTCTTTTTATATTCCTCGAACTCCTCTTTTATACTCGTTAATTCTCTTTTTAGTTCTTTGATTTCCTGTTCTAGTTTTTAGATATAATGTTTTACTTGTTTAGGTACTCTTGGCACCCAATCTATTGAGCTATATAATTGTAGGACTTCAAGATGTATTTTTCGGTTTATCTCAAGTTTGCTTTAGAAGACTGACCAGTTACATTCTTACATATCTTTTAAATATAGCTTCTCTATTCGGATTTCTAATGGCACTATGGCAAGGTGACTCCAGAAGGAGCAAAACCGGACGAAGGATACGATATGGTAGAGGTAAAAGAAAGTTTGAGATAGGAAGAGAAGCACACCTAACAACTATTGGGGAGACAAGACTGAAAAAAGTTCGTACTATGGGAAACAACAGAAAAATTAGAGCGAAGACGACTAATTATGCCTTCGTAGTTGACCCAAAAACTAACAAAACAACTAAGGCAGAAATCACCTCTGTTGTAGAAAACTCAGCGAATATCCACTATGTGCGAAGAAACATAATGAATAAAGGAGCTATTATTGACACAAAACTGGGAAAAGCAAAAATAACCTCTAGACCTGGTCAGAGTGGCAATATAAACGCTATATTGATATCAAAATAATCGTTGTGATTATATATGGTCTCCAGAGGAGAAGATAAATACGTTATCTGGCCTATTTATTTTGACAAATCATTTTCTCGGCTAAAAGGTAGGAAAATTTCTAAAAAATATGCTATCGAAAAACCTTCTATTGAAGATATTGCAAAGGCTGCTAAATCCCTGGGTCTAAACCCTATTTTGGAAAAATCTGCTTCACATCCGTCTCGTCCTTTTAAAAAAGATGGAAGAATCTTAATTGATAAAAAAGATGCAAAAAGCAAACTTTTGGTGCAGATTGCTAACCGCCTCGGATGATATTTAGTAGTAATGTTAACTAAATAAATTTTGTTAATTTATAGACTTAACTTATTAACGTTTAGCATTAACAAATGATTTTTGTGTTAACGTGGGACATACTAACAATTATAATTTCATTGCTAAATTATGTCTAGCATACAACCAATATTTTTAGCGATAGATAATGTATAGCACACGATAATATTATAAATACAAATTTCCTAATAACATTTGGATGGATGCAGAACCTGTTAGAGTTGCAATTTATACTAGAGTATCAACTGAAGATCAGGCCAAAGAAGGATTCTCTCTGGATGCACAGCTTGACAAACTTAGATCTTACTGTAAAGCCCGAGATTGGGTTATGGGGGGAGAGTACATTGATGATGGCCACTCTGGAAGGACTATCAAACGACCTGCATACATTAGAATGATGGACGAAATGGACAAATGGGACACGCTTCTCGTCATCAAAATGGATCGTATCCATCGAAATTCCAAGAATTTCATGCTTATGATGGAACACCTCAAAAAAGAGGAGAAAGAATTTGTTTCAATGACAGAATCTCTGGATACCTCAACAGCCATGGGAAGATTCGTCATGGATATCATTCAAAGAATAGCCCAACTTGAATCTGAACAAATCGGTGAACGTGTCTATGTCGGCATGGAACAAAAAGCACGAACAAATGGTGGTGTGCTAGGTTTTAACATACCATATGGTTATGATTATGTGGATGGAAAATTACTCGTAAATGAAGATGAAGCAAAACAGGTAAAAAATATTTTCCAGATGTATCTTAATGAATTAAGTATGAAAAAAATTGCAGACATACTTAACTCAAAAAGTATTCCGACAAAACAAAATAAAATATGGGGATCTCAAACAGTTTCTATGATTTTGAAAAATCCCCTTTATTGTGGATTCCTTCACTGGGAAGACTACTTAAATCCTGGTGACCATGATCCGATAGTAGATAGAGATACGTTCAATGAAATTCAAGAATTGAGACAAAAAAGAAATACTAAGACATGTCATAACTCAAAGATATTCACGATCCCTAATCATTAAAAGGTTGAGGAAATTATGAGGGAGAATGATTTTCATAGTCTCGTGAAAAAACTTGCATTACAAAGGACAGATCACCGTTGTGAAAGATGTTGGTCTGAAAGAGATCTCGAATTTCACCATATTACTCCTGTTAAATTGGGCGGAAAATCCACACTTGATAATTGCATTGTGCTATGTCATAATTGTCATAATATTGCTCCGCAGGATCCTTTTCTACTAATAAATTATTTCCTAAAATTTGCTTCAATTAAAGAAATGATAAAACACTACAATGCTAAAAACGAAGAAGAAGCAACACGATCTTTAAGTAAAGAGTTGGGTTTTGACTACAATGCCCTAAAAAAGAGAATAGAGGTAAATAAACCTTCACACGTGTATGCAGTTAAAAAGGGCATGCGTGAATCTGTAAAAAAGAAAGGACATGCTGGATTCAACATACCATTCGGATATGATTATATAAATGGAGAATTGAGAATAATTCTCGATGAAGCTAAGATTGTAAAAGACATTTATTCTTGGTACTTATCTGGAAGAAGTATGGGTGAAATTGTAAAAATGCTGAACATGGCAAAAATTCCAACGAAAAAGGGGGGTGTTTGGGCGAAAAAGACCATTTCTACGATACTTAAGAATCCACTGTATTGCGGATATCTAAAATGGAACGACATAATATCTAAAGGGCAACAAAGGAGCATTGTAGAATTAAATTCATTTAACGAGGTTCAAAAAATTATTGAGAAACAAGGTGGAAAACCAGCAAATCTTGATTTAGACTAAAATTTTTAAATTTTATCCCCTGTTTATCAACTTCGGTCTACCGTAGTTGATAAAAAAGGAGGTTAAAATAACAGATATTTACTTCACGAGACTCCTTACTTTCTCCTGTTAATAATATGGCAATTAAAATTTTGTATCCGAGCATTTTTATTCTTATGCTGTTTTGGACAAATCTATTATTGTTTGTTAGTCTAGGAGCCTAATTTTATTATTTTTATTCATTTCATAATAGTTGTGCTAGAGTTTATCTATCAATATATTTACTATCAATGCTAGATTTTATCACTCAATATTGTGTGATAATATTTCACACTAAAATAATGATACATTTTAGCACGATATGTAAATTTAAGCTTTTATCTTAACTAATTAACCTTATTTAGATACTAGGTTAACAATATAATGCTTTCATTTAAAACCAACAAAATTATTATTATTCATTATAACACATATTTTTAGTGATAATAATTATCATGAAAAATTGCTAGACGATTTTGTACTAACATAATTTAACTCAAACTTAAATTTAATCTTAAGGGTTATTTAATTAACTTAGTACTGCTATCTACTTTATTAAATAACCATTTTAGGTTAAATTCAACAAAAAGTTTAATACCAATCATGGATTTACCCCCGCAGATAACCTAACTTGAGGAGTCCAAATGTATATAGTAATTGTTGGAGCACGTGGCATTGGACAAAGACTAACTGAACTTGCACTTAAAGATGGACATCATAATGTCATTGTCATTGACAAAGATCAAGCAAAATGTGAAGAAATAGCTAGAAAATATGATGCCGTAGCAATAAATGCAGACGCCACACAAGAGGAAACACTGGATGAATCAGAAATAAAAAAGGCTGATGTCCTGGTAACTACCACTAATGATGACGCTACAAATCTTTTGGTTTGCTCTCTTGCAAAAAACAAAGGGGTTAAACACCTTGTTTCAGTGGTAAATCAAGAGGAAAGTAAGCCTTTATACATGGAAAAATCAGTAAAGATGGTAAAGAGTCCTGATATTGTTATGGCAGAAAGCCTCTATAAATCAATAAAACATCCAACTATTGAAGAATATATGAATGTTGGAGAATATGCTGAGATATTCCGATTACCTATATCTACTGAATCCTCTCTTTCAGGAAAAACTATTAAGAAAATTGGGTTACCTAAAAAAAGTTTGATCGTTGCAATAGAACGGGATCATAGATTTATAATTCCTACTGATGATGTGGAATTATTTTCAGGGGATAAGGTAACTGTTATGGCCCATAAAGATCAGGTAAATAAAGTAGCAAAATTATTTTCTGGGTAGAATAAAACTTTAAATTTTTTAGATTTAATCGCAGTTTTACATCTCTGTGTTTAGTTTTAATATACGTATGTATGTTTTATCATCATTATGAAATTGTTATTCTTTAACACTATGTAGTTTTAATAATATAATATACGAAACATTTAAGTAGATGAAATTATATAGTTAAACATACTGGGGGAAAAATTTATTGCCTTTAGGTTTAGGCATAAAAAAATACCCATATAATAGTAGATATATAGGTGAAAAATATGAAAATTGGAAAGAAAACATTGAGCAAGGCAGGAGTTCTGCTTATCGCAGCATTTTTCGTTATATCTTCATCAGCTGTGATAGCAGATACAGCGGAAAAAACAACATTATCTGTAATTGAAAACACATTTATCGGCAGCTCTCCACAAGGCGAACGAGGCGAAGAAGAAATATCTTATTATATTGGCGATCTTACAAGTGCTGTTGGCATCTCAGGTGGATCTGGACCCCCATTTTATTGGAAGAGTGCAATTAGATTGACACAAGATGAGCTTGCTGCGTATGCTGGCTGGGATCTTATTGCAGTAGTGGTTGCTCATTCAGGTGATGAAGAACCAGAACATTGGGGAGAAATTATTATCTATGGTGAAGGAACATCCACGGAGCCAGGGACGCAAATAACAAATGAGTCGTATTATTTTGATGAGCCAGCAGGTTGGGAGAGAGTAGACCTTACTACGCCTGTTCCAATTGAGGATCATGATGAAATCTGGGTTGCCTGTTCTTGGGAATCTTGGGAGCCTGATCATTGTGCATACATCGATGCAGGCCCTGCTGTTGACGAAAAAGGCGATTGGATATACTTGAATAATATCTGGCAAGAGCTGCAGCCCTCTATTGATTCAAACTGGGGTATGGGAGCAATCGTAGAAGGTGAAGGAAAGGCAGAGCTTGCCATCCTAAATGTCAAAGGACCAATTGGAGTAAAAGCAGAAGTCAAAAACATTGGAGATGCTGATGCAAATAATCTAGAGTATACAATGAATGTAACTGGTGGCATACTGGGGCTTATAGATAAAACAATTGATGGCACAAAAACACTACTTGGCTCAGGCACAGCAGAATCTATCAGTTCAGGACTGATTTTTGGATTTGGTAAAATAGTTATAGAGATAACAGCGAATGCAGCCAATGCAAATGAAATTACAGAAACAAAAGAAGGATTGGTACTTGGAATATTAGTAATTGGGATTAAGTAAAAAACCTAATCTCCCTCTCTTTTTTTTTATATTTTTATTTTAATTTTGTTGTATAAGAGAATTATCAAATTAATCATCGAGAAAGCGAGTAATTGTATTTAATTTTTTATATTCTGTTTGATATATAGAACAAAACATTTATACGTTAGTTGCTATATATTATTTAACTAATACATTAGTTTAGGGGGAACCATATGAAAAAAATAAGTAAAACAAAGATGATTTTAGAGGCAGCTGTAGTCATAGGCATCGCCCTTGCGCTAGTAATGCCAGGGGCAGCAGCATTCGCGAACACGAAAACACTATCTATAGCAAAAAGTGATAGTTCCATGGATAATCCCTTAGGTAGGGATGGGGGATGGATAGAACAAGCATCTGGTTTTTGGGAAGCTAGTAGAGGCATTCATTACATGCATGCTGTAGATGAAAATATTGTTTGGGCTGTCGGATATGATGGCAGTGGAGCGGATCTTCCGGTTCAAGAATTTACCAGAACAATAAATGGTGGCGATCTATGGGAGGCAGATGTAATCGATACAGCACCAAGTGACGGAGATACTGCTATGATTTTTGCATTAGATGAAAATACAGCATGGGCTCCAATCCATTCGGGTGATCCACAAGGTATTTGGAAAACTAGCGATGGTGGAGATACCTGGGTACGTCAAGATACTGCAGCTTTCAATGGTACTGGTGCATTCCCGAATATCGTTCATTTCTGGAATGAAAATGATGGCTGGTGTCAGGGTGATCCTGTTGATGGATATTATGAAATGTATACTACCACTGATGGCGGCGATAACTGGATCAGAGTTCCTACAGAAAATATACCCGCTCCCTTATCTGGAGAGTATGGTACTGTTGGATATTATGATGTTGTTGGGGATATTGTCTGGTGGGGTACTCAAAATGCATACCCTCTACGTGTCTTCAAATCAACTGATAGAGGTTATACTTGGACAGTTGCAGATACTCCATTTGATGCTGGTTCATATGTAGACATCCGTTTCAAAGATGCAAATAACGGTTTAGCTATGGATAAGAATTTTGAAGATGCAGTTTTAGCTGAAACTTCAGATGGTGGAGAGACTTGGCCGCTCGTTGAATATACTGGTAAGTGTCATGGTGCTGATTTTGACTATGTTCCCGGTACAGATAATATGTATGTAAGCACTGGTGTACAAACAGGTGCTCCTGAAAACAACGGGGCTACTTACAGCTTTGATGGTGGTCATTCTTGGATATCATGGCTAGACGTGGAAGGTATTCAACTGTGGGGTACGACTTGGGTAGAAGGCGAAATTGGATGGGCTGGTAATTTTAATGTCGATGAATTTACCGGTGGAATGTACAAATATACCCCTGGAGCTGCAGAGCCAACACTTACAATCGAATCTGTCACTGGTGGAAAGGGTATAACCGTTGTTATCAAAAACGTCGGAAATGCTGACGCTACTGATGTTGAGTATGATATTACTATTGAAGGTGGTCTTATAATAATCCCAAAGACGGATTCAGGCGATTTGGGTACTCTAGTTCCTGGCCAATCAGCAAACGTAACCTTTGGACCAATGGGAATTGGACTTGGTATTATTACTCCAATGCCTGAGATAACAGTTGCTGCAGAATGTGCTGAGGGATCATCTGATGAGACTATTAGAAGCGGTAGGATAATACTCTTCCGGGTACTGATATAATAAAATCAACAATCCTCTCTCTTTTTTTATTTTTTGTTTTTTTAAGATATATTTAAGATATATAGTTAAATTTAAATAGTATAGAGTTATAGTATATATTGGGATAATATATGAAGAAAATAATACCAATATTAGTACTAGTAGTGTTAGTCCTAAGTGGACTTGGAGCTGTTGCTGTAACTGAAGCCGATGAAAAACTAGGAAACCAAGACTCTGTGCTGCTCTCAGCACCGATTTTTAAAGAGAAAGACAATTATTTAACTGTAGACTTTAAGGAAGCAACATCAATGCTTTTGGATACTGGAAAACCTATGTTGCCGGTTGTAACAAAGGTTTATACATTTCCATTAGGAACAAAGATTGATGATGTAGTCGTGACTTTTTCTGAAATAAACAAACAAGTTTTATCAAAAAAGATCATGCCTTCACCAGAACCAGTTCCTTTGTTAGCCAGTGAAATGGAATCCAAAAAACTTTCAAAAGATATAATAGATGAAAAAGTCTATTCTAGTAGTGAACTCTATCCAGAAGAAAGGTATGTTGTTAGAACAGGTGTTGGTTTAAAAGATAATGATCATGTTATCTACCTAACTGTACGATGCTATCCAATTCAATATGCACCAGTAGAAAACACCATATATGTTACAAACAGTATTGACATCGACGTCACATATCAACCACCCAAAAACCCTGTGATATTTCCTGATATCTATGATATGGTCATAATAACCCCTGAAAAGTTTGAAACACAACTTCAAGCATTGGTAGATCATAAAAATGCTATGG
>JAUXAU010000049.1 GCA_030619765.1 Thermoplasmatota archaeon | reverse complement strand
CATTGCACCTGTGCATGAACATGATGTATACACTAAACTTTCTAAGGTACCAGAGGTTGTTGAACTCCATCCGTTGTTTGGAGAATATGATCTACTGGCAAAAATCGAAGGCGATGATTTCGAAAGTCTAGGAGTTATTGTGGTAAACAAAATCAGATCAATTGAAGGGATACTTGATACAAAAACATTGACGGGGACGAAGTTTTAGTGTAGAGAAAAAAGAATAAATGAATAAACATCTTTAGCTAATTGGAATATAATGTGGGCTTGAGGGGAGAACATGGCTAAATGTAAGAAATGCAATACAAAACTAAATTTTCGAAATAATTTTGGAGGTATCTGTGAGGAGTGTTATGATAAAATACGTGGGGAATAAAGGGTTTGAATAATGGTGATGCAGGTGTGTGAGCATCTTTATACTCGTTCGTTTATTACTTTTGATGGTAAGATTGTGCAGTTCTGTGTAGATTGTGGTTATATCTTTCCTTCTTTGCGTATCTTTACCTAACTACTTATCGTTGAGTTGTATCTCTTGATTTTGAACTTGAGCATAATACGGGATATAGAAATGCAGATCAGATGTGATGAATGTAATAAAACGTTTAATAAATCTAAAGGAGACATGGAGCGATCTAAGCATCATTTTTGCTGCAGAGAATGTTATCATCGATATCGAAGAAGGAATATTGGAGTACATGGTAAAAAGGCAAAAGTAGTATGAAAATCGCTGAAAAATGCTATAACTATTAGCGGTATATCAGATTTCGTCAGGTGAAATATATAATGAATGGCAATATCCAAACAAACAAGTTAAAAAGCGTTCTTTGCGACCTTTCAAGAATAGGGGAATGGTGGCTGTTGTCACTTGGTCTTATCTTCTTCGCGTTTATACCTCATATATACAGGATCAATGATAGAATAACTATAGGGGATCTGACAGATTTGTTCACCTCAGCCCCATTGTATTTAGCTCTGGTTGTAGTTTTTGCTGCGCAGATATTCGGTTTTGCCGGTAATGATTACTTTGACAGACACATAGATGCTTTAGATGAGAAGAAACGTCTCAGAAACCCTCTTTGTTCTGGAAGGGCTACTGGGAAGGATGTCTGGGCGTTGCTTATTGCAACTTCAATAATCTCACTGATTGTGTCCTTGGTTTTTAGCTTCTTTGCTTTCCTGTTCACGGCTTTTGCTCTATTTGTATTCTATTTCTATACTGCAGAGCCTCTTAGGTTCAAGAGCAAGGTAGGATTAGATGTCCTCAGTCATGGGATATTCATAAACACATTCCCGTATTTCTTCTGCTTGGTAGCCTTATGGGATTTTTCAAGCGGAGCTGTATTCTTGTTGGCTGTATTGATGATGCGGAGTGCCATAGCTCAGCTGCTTCAAGAGATTCGCGATTATGAGGTAGATAAGAAAGTCGAAAGAAATACCGTAGTCGCACTTGGACAGAAGAGAACAGTCTGGGTCGTTTTTGGTATATACTTGGCAATATTTTTTAGCACATTGATTCTTTTGGTGACTTATCAGTTATTCAATGTGGGCATTTCTTTGTTTTATTTAGTGATACTCTTTCTGTGCGCAACATACATCCCTGCGTTTTACAAACTTCTGAATGCGGTAGATCATGGAGAGCTCGTAGAGGGACTGTGGGTGGGTCAAGGGAGAACCAACCGTTGGACGGGCATTCGTTATGCAGGCTCATTCAGTCTTTATTTTTGTATTGTCCTTTTCCTTTTGATATAAAGGCATAAAACTTAGCTTCAGACGGGATGTACAGAGTGTAAGTCGTATTACGTTTGATGTGTTGTAAAGTATTATTGTAAAAACCTCAATATATCTCTGGTATTTTCAATTTTTTACCGGTAAATTGCAGTTCCCTTCCTGAAGAGAACAAGCAAGCTTAAAAATATTAATAATGTAATCAATTATTTATCATCAGTCACCAAGCATCAACCGTCAACGGGAGAAGATAATTAGTTTTACTAGTAAAATGGTGTTCAAATCCCTTCCCCTGCACTATTAAAAAAATGATTTGTACACCTATTTACTGCCAAAAAGGATTCAACTATTCCTTATATCCTTTAGCCATAATCCTTTTTACAACCAACCATATTGCTTGCGGGCTTTTTTTATAAACAGTCATTAATTAACAATCATTAAATTTAAATATACTGTAGAGCTATATTAATATATAAATGAAACTTCCATTAAAAATTGCTGTAGTAATAGTAATAGCAATTCTGCTAACATCATCAGTTTATGTCATTTTTTTCACTGGTGAAGATGTTGACAATGAACCTCCTTCAATTGACACTATTACTAGGGATACAACGGGAAAAAAAGGTGAGTCAATTACTATCTCTGTGACGTTCTCTGATAATATTAATGTTACCAACGCAACAATATTTTATAAACCCGCAAGTGCAAATAATTGGAGCTCTACGTCAATCTTAAGTGGAAGTGTTAATATCTATATTCCAAAAAATTCTGATGAAGATTGGTATTATTATGTGACCGTTGATGATGCTGCAGGTAATGGTCTAGTCGGTGATCCTTCTACTAATGGCAGTGTCTATTATACGATAACAGTCTCAGATAATGGTGATAACGGGGATGATGAGTTTGTTCATACGGTGTTTATAGAAGAAGCAACAGCTACTTGGTGTGCTCCTTGTACCCAAGTTGCTGCAATCTTACATGATTTGTATGAAGCAAAAAATTATCAATTTTATTATGTAAGTATGGTTCATGATGTTAATGACAGAGCTAAGGAGCGTTTAGACGATTACAATAATTTGGGTTTTCCAACGGTTTATATTGATGGAGGATATAAAGTTGTATTTACTGCTGAAGATAAATCTGAATATGAGAATATGATATCCGCTGCTTTATTAAGAAATACTCCCAACTTACATATTTCTGTTAATGCGGAATTTGATAATGCTACTAACGAATCAACAATCGATATAATTGTTGAAAACGGGGAAAAGGAAACATATACAGGTCGTCTGAGAGTTTATTTAACAGAAATAACTTCTCGCTGGGCGGATTATGATGGCAATCCATATAATTTTGGTTTTCTTGATTACATAATAAACCAGGAGATATCTATAGGTGCTGGTGATAATGAGGTTTTTCATGACGTAAGAAAAATTTCAGATTTTGGATTTTCGAATTTAGACCCTGAAAATCTGAAGATCTTTGCAGTAGTTTTTAGTTCCGAAAAAAATCAAGGATATTCAGATCCCCCTGACAATCAAGAGCCATTTGATGCCTACTACGCTGATGCTGTGAATGCTACCGTTTTAGTTCCAGGAGGGAATCAACCTCCAGGAGTGGGGATTAGCATCCCAGTAAAAGGAAAGTGGCACTTCTGGGGTCGTCCGCTTTTTAAACCCTTATTTGGGAACAACACAATTTTAATTGGAAAAACCACAATTACTGCAATTGCTGAAGATGATTCCAACATTGAAAAAGTTGAATTTTATATCAATGAAAATCTTAAAAGTACTGTATATCAAGAACCTTATGAATGGAGTCTTAAAAGAGTTGCATTTATCAAACACTATCGGAGATATACAATAACAGTAAAAGCATATGATGATACGGGAAAAACGGCTACTACTAGTATTGATGTTAAATCATTCAGGCTATAAAAAATTAATAGCTCTATTTTGAGGGAGATAGCCTCCTCGCATTCATATTAGCAATAGCATTTCGTGCTAAAACAAGGAAAAATGGAAATAATCCTAATCTTAAACTCTTGATTACTCTTTTCACAGTATAGGAAGTAGAATAAAATTCAGCATACATTTTTCTTACACCCTGTAATAATTCTTCAGGGGTCATATTTTTTGGTTCAAAAACTACATTTTTCATAGTATATTTTGACCAATCCTTAGTTAATATTCGTCCTTCTTTCTCAAATTTTTCAAATACAGGTGTACCAAGAAAAGGTGTCAATATACAGAAATCTGCAACATCAATCTCCAATTCTTTTATCGTTTTAAGGGTTTCATCAAAAACTTCATTCGTATCAGTGTCAAAACCAAACATAAAAGAGCCTATAACAGCCATTCTTTGGTCATGTATATTTCTCACAGCCCGGGAATACTCCTCAACCCGGTTTCTTGTCTTACCGATTTCATCAATAGTTTTCTGAGTGACAGATTCAAATCCAATGAGCCAGGAAACACAACCCGCCTCTTTAGACAAGCGAACAAATTCCTTGTCATGTGCTAATACATCCGAGTTACCATTACAAAAAAAAATTTTTTTTAATCCTTTCATTTTTTTAAATAACGATTTGCTATAACCTGGGTTTATTGTGAGAGAACTATCATAAAACATTATTGTTTTTTGTGGCAAGGATTTTATTTCAGCTATTACCTCATCTACGGGTCTTGTATAAAACTGTGAACCTCCAGGGATATTTGCTTCTGGACAAAACTCACACCGATATGGGCATCCCCTTGTTGCTTCAACTGCCCCTGTAATAACAAAACCTGGTAAATCAATATTTGTTGGAGGGATTTTTATTGAATTATCATATTTTGCAGGTTGATAGATTGGCTTTAATTCATTATTCTCGAAATCATCCAACAGTTTAGGCCAGTTGATTTCACCTCTTCCGATTAATACACTATCTGCATGTTTTTTGGCTTCTTCAGGTAGAACTGAGGGGTACCAACCACTTAGTACAACCGGGATACCTTTTTTTCTAAATATATCTGCAATTTCATAAGCTCGAGGGACACTTGAAAAGTTAAAATTTATCAAAACAATATCATATTTTTCATTAAAATTGATATCAGAATATCTCTCATCTATAACTGTAACAGAGTGTTTTTTAGGAGTGATTGCTGCCAATTGGCGAGCATATAACGTTGGAAGAATAGAAAACATATTTAATTGTAGTTTTTCAATGGATTTTAGCTTACTACCCCCTATCCAAAAGTTTTCTATTATTAATATTTTCATTATGTTCATTCTAATATAGGAGACATATATTTAAGTCATATTACATTTCAAATAACCCAAAAACATCTGCTTGTGAAAATATGAACCCTTTCAAAAACCCAATTTTTATGTCAAAGGTTCTAAAAAGTTATTTATTTGATATCGACAGACTTTGGAGGCTGAATGAATATGATTTACAGAAATATAAGGATAAGCATTTAAAGAAGATGGTTAGATTTGCATATACAGTACCAGTTTACCATGATAAATACAAAAAAGCAGGGGTTCATCCAAAAGACATCGAAGGAATTAAGGACATTAAAAAACTGCCGTTGATTTCTAAAGATGAAATTAAAAAATATTATCCTGAAGGAATTATATCGTCTAAAATCAGGAGAGAGCAACTAATTGAAGTTTCTACTTCTGGGACAACTGGAAAATCTCTTTCTATTTATGTTGATATGTTTGACATAGTAATGGGGCTATTTGGATATTTACGAACTTTAAAAGAATATGGAATTAATTGGAGAAAAGACAAAATTACTATAATTGGAGATTTCGCCTCACATACTGCAGAAAGTGGATATATTACTAGGGGTTTGGTTCCACAGCTCAAGCTTGATTTTCTTTTGAAAAATATTCAGTGGTTGAACACTAATGACAAACCTAGTAAACTAATTGAAGAAATCGATCGTTTTAAACCAGTGTTTATAGGTGGTTATGTCGGAATGCTTGGCCATCTTGCAGTATTAAAGGAGAAAGGTTATGGCAAAAACATAAGACCAAGATACATAGCTTCAACTGGTTCTTTATTGGATAAAAATCTTAGAAAATTTATTGAAGAAACATTTGATGCATTCGTTTTTGAAGCTTATGGAGCTACAGAGTCGGGACCAATTGCATTTCAATGCAGAGACGGAAAATACCATATAATGTCTGACCTTGTGCACCTAGAGTTTTTGAAAGATGGAAAAAAGGTTTCTTCAGGAGAGCCGGGCAATTTGGTTATTACAAAGTTATTTGGAAATGGAACACCTATTATCAGATATGATGCAATTAATGATATTGTTTCTCCACTTTATGAAGAGTGTGATTGTGGTTTATCAGGTGACTTAATCGCAAAGATTTATGGTAGAGATGATTTATCACTTTTATTATCTAATGGTAAATTATTGCTTCCATCTTCTTTTGGAGAGATTTTCAGTAAAATTCTATATAAATTAAAAGCAAATAAGATTAAAGATGTTAAAATAATCCAACAAAGTTTAACTAAAATTGAAATTCAAGTTGTAATAGACGAAGAGCTAAGAAATTTAGGTCCATCTGTTGAGGAAATATTTTCTATTTTGAAACAAGGTTTCCAGGAAAAAGTTGGTCCACAAGTTGAAATATTTACAAAGGAGGTTAAAAAAATTGATAAACAAAAACCTCGAATTATTTCAAAAGTAGATCGAAGTAAACTAAAAATTACTGGATATATCTGAAATTTTAAAAGATTTAAATCAAATAATATTGATTGTTAGCTCTGCAATGAGTTTGTTCTTGTTAATAATAAAATCTAATTGAAATAAACAGGAGTACCAAAAATTATTTAAAATAGTAGACATTAATATAATACCATACGTTAATAGGGGAATAAACATGAAAGTAGTATTATGTATTGGTGATGTATGTATTCCTGAGAAATGCCCTGTTGTCGATGTGCAGGATGATAAGGTAATAATCGGTGAAAAAGATAACATTTGTACATTAACAATAGAGCAGTTCAACATTCTCAAAGAAAAAATAAAAAACGGTGAAATCTAAGTTGAAGGAAAATTTTCCTTCTTAATTTTTTTATTTTTAGAAAATCTTAGTCTGGTTTGTATCCTGGAGAGTTTTCATTATAGAGTTCAATACTATCTAGTATAATATTTGTTAATAATTCTACTCTTTGTTCATCATTGTAGTGTGGGTCAAGAATTCCATATACAGTATTATAGTATTCTTCAATAATGCCACGATTATATCCTAAAGTTATCGTTGTAAACATAGGCACCGCGTTATCACCGTCGATATCATACGTATCCTGGGACTCAAATAATTCTCCTTTTGCGTAATCAGTGTTGATATGAACAAAGGTGACATCTGATCCATTGAGGTTAACTGTTTTATAGAAAATATCTTCTTTTTCGAATGTTACATTGAAAATTTCCATTAATAGAGGTTCCATATCGTCACAATAAGCACATACATCTGTTCTATATGCAAGGAACAATGGGCCAGTATTAGTAAGATTTTCTATGACAAAATTGGGATGATCTTTATCATTTGCAGTTTCGAAGGTGAACTCTAGAGATATTATTGGATCTAGTTTTATGCAGCTTAGGCATATAACAGATACTATTCTTGAGTGCACTTCATCATAAACATCTGTGAAAGCAAACATTCCTCCTAGGGATCCTGAAATTAAAACCAATACAGTTATCTGTACTGCTAATATCTTTTTCATTTATATCCTCTTGAAATTAATTAGTAATCTCGGGCATGTGTTAATACATTTACCGCAGAGAATGCACTCTGGATCTCGATGCATATTTGGGATATTGATTCCCATAGGGCAGATGTTTGAACACAGATGACAATGGGTACATGCTTTTATTTCCACATCAATATAGAGATATGATATTTTATTAAATGGCGCAAGTAGAGCACCAACTGGGCAGAAATATCGGCACCACCCTCTTTCTATAGTAAAAATTAGTATTATAAATAAGATGAAAATGACGAGCGCGGGATAAAAGTATGAGCTTGGAATATATTGACCTGGGTTTAGAATCAAAATAGGAATAGTGCCAGTAAGAAATCCTACTGGACAAATATCAGTAAACATAAAACCTATCAAGACAGTCGTGACAACGACAAGTCCCACAAGAACAACATATTTTGTGTATCGTAAATAACGTTCGACTTTATGCTGACCTATTTTTTTAATTATTGAGTATTTTTTTAATTTTCTTGCTATACTTCCCGTACTTCTCTGCAATAAACCAATAGGACATGCCCATCCACAAACAGCTCTGCCAGTTAAGGCACCAACAGTACCTATTATAAAAAGAGGATAAGTTATCAATTTCCACTTAAATTCACCTTTGAATACACCGACTTCAATAGCACGTAAAGGACAAGCAGATGTTGCAGCTGGACATGCGTTACAGTAAAAAAAGGGATAACAAAAACCCGTTTTTAATCCAAAGGCCCCAAGATTAGCTGAAAAAAGAAGGAGAATTTGAGATACTAATCGCTTTATCTGAAATTTCATCTCGATCTCTTATTTCTATGTAACAACAATCCAATTGAAACTGCTATCAGGAAATAAATGATTTCAAAGCCGGGTACACTATTGCCATCTCCACCATTGGTGGTGTCCCCATTTCCAGATTCTATGGAAAGATCAACGTCCCAAGAATCATTTTCAAGCTTTTTAGTTTCCCCATCATATGTAATATCAAAAGTAAATGAAATGTAGGATGCCTTAGACTTTTCTAAAGTTACCTCCGCTGTATACTGACCTTCTGTCTTCTCAGTCATAGGAATCTGATGATATATATAACATACTCCCGCGGTTTTATTACATTCACCAACTGACAAATTAACATTTGTAATATCCTCCCCATCAATATTAGCTGTAACAGTAATAGTTGATAATGGAGCAGGACTTGTTGGATCTATACTTATATTTTCAACGACTGGATCTGCCACAACATTAGCACTCGAAAAATACAAGCCTAAAATTAAAATACTTATCAACAAAACATGTCTATTCTTGTTCTTCATTATATTTCACCTATCCACTTGCTTTATCGATTAATTCTATTAATTTTTCCTTGGAGGTTAATCCTGACTCTGAATAATAAATGTTTCCTTCTTTATCAATAATCACAAGCTTTGGAATATAATCAGCATGATACTTACCACCCACATCTTCTTCATACGTATCCATTACAAACGTCCATTTATCTACATAGTCGCCAAACGTGTTTATCACATCATCACTTGTCTCACGCTTATCGATATCAACAGAAACAAGTACAATTTCATCTCTCTTTTCCTCCAGAGTTTTCTTCAATTCCGGCATTTGGAGTACACACGGTCCACACCAGGTAGCCATTAAATCAATTACTATAATTTTTCCCTGATGAGCTGAGAGAGTAAAGTTTTCTCCGTGAATAGTTGTTAAAGTAAAATCAGGAGCATTACCCCATACTTCATCCGAAGATTCAAAACATCCTGATAATGGTAAAACTAAGATAATCAGAGTTATTAATGATAGCTCTCCCATTAATCTTATCTTGATCACCTTTAAAAGTATAGTATTAATTAAAATTTTTCAATTCTTTCTTTCAACGTTTCTTTGGGCCTTGCTCCGACGATCCTATCCACTAGGTTTCCATTTTTAAAAACCAATAATGTGGGTATGCTCATTATTTGGTGCTTGGCTGATGTCATCGGGTTTTCATCAACGTTTAGTTTCCCAAAAACGATTTTTCCATGCATTTCTTTTGCAAGTTCTTCAATTATAGGGTGAACCATTCTACATGGACCACACCATGGTGCCCAACAATCTATTACAATAGTTTCATATTTTTTAATATTATCTTCTATATCTGCATCTGTTAATTTAAGTGGTGTGTCTGGCAAATTTTCATCCATATCTTTACCTCCGCTCATATACTGTTTTTTTAACTGCTCTAGTTTTCTCTTTTTTATTTCTTCTAATTCATCCATGATTTCTAGATAATAGAAATCCTAGTATATAATGTTTGAAAAAGTGATAGGTTAATTATTTATTATCCTGCAGCCATTTTCTAATCCTTAAATATCCTACCTTTTTTTCTCCATCTAGCCATAATATAGGTGCTGTTTTTTGTAAATCATCAAAAACATCGTGAGATTTTGCAATTTCATGGTTTGCATTGCTCCATTCATTAATGTCATGAGGAAATGTTACTATTTCTACATCATCTCTATCAACTAAAAGATCTTTTGTCTGACTGCATTTCACACAATTTTCAAGTGAAAATAATATAGCTTTGTTCATTTCTATCCCCTCAGCTAAAAGTCACCTCAACCATTACGGCCGACTGAGATACCTAATTGCATAGTTTTTTTTATAATTTACTTATGATTGATGTTAACATTTAAAAAAAACTATATCAACCATTTTCTTATATTATCCTAAAGACAAAATGACAGAAAATTGTAAGATGGTAAGAGACCCAATCCATGGAAACATTCAAATTAGAGATTATTTTGTTGATCTATTGGAGACTCCAGAGATACAACGTCTGTATAACATCAAACAGCTTGGTTTTGCCCATCTGGTTTTTCCAGGTGCACATCACACGCGACTCGAACACTCTCTTGGTACATATAAAATAGCTTCTCAGATATCAGAAATACTAAATATAGAAGATAGCGAGAAAGATATTGTAACGTGCGCTGCATTGCTACATGATATAGGGCATGGCCCTTTTTCCCATACCCTTGAATCCATTCTAATGGAAAAGTTTGGCGTGGATCATGTAGATTTAACCGAGAAACTGATACTGGGAGAATATGAGATTTTCGAATCAGATGAAAAAAAATTTATACAATCTCAAAGTGTGAACCAAATCCTTGACAAAAACAACATGGATAAGGAGGAAATTGTTAAAATCATAAGGGGAAAAACCTACAGAAAATCGTATCTGAGTCAAATTTTGAATAGCACTATTGATGCAGATCAATTGGATTATCTTATTCGTGATGCATATTATACTGGCGTAGCCTACGGTATGATAGATATTGAGCGATTACTGCAGACGCTTATTATCCATGAGGGTAATTTAACCATCAAAAGAAAAGGTGTAAGCGTCGTTGAAAATATATTGATGGCACGAGGTCTCATGTATTCTTCTGTCTATTTTCATAAAACTGTGAGGATTGCTGAGCTTATGCTTTCAAAAGCATTCGAAGAGTTAACCGATGCAGAACCTTTCGAATTCTTTAGAATGACGGATGCAGAAATAATAAACAAGCTAAAGAAAATGGGTGGTTTTCGACACGAAATTGTTACTCGCTTAAAATACAGGAAACTTTTTAAACAAGCTTATTCAGCTTCATTTTATGAATTAGATAAACGTGATATGAACGTAATTAAGAATTTAGAGAATGTAAACGTAAGACGGCAAAAGGAACGGGAATTGGAAAATGCTTTTGATATACCAAAAGGGCATTTAATAATTGATATACCACGTCTTGAGCTACTTAAAGCAGAACCAAGGATAGACAAGACAGATATATCCGTTATTGATAGAGGCAAGGTTAAAAAGCTGGATGATTTTACTCCGATAGCTAAAGCCATTAGATCACGGATTGCCCCCGATTGGATTGTTATGATCATAACCGATGAGAGATACAGGGAGACTGTATCAAAAAAAGCTGAAGAAATGTTATTTAATTAAGATTTATAAGGAGAGAATGGGGAAGGTCGAAGGTGGTGAGGAGAGATGTAAAAAAGACTTTTGACTCCCCCATTCTTGAGGATGAATAAGGAGTAAGAGTATATAAATTTTTTTATACTATTAAAATAAATTTTATAAATACACGATTATATTTCTGATTTTTAAAAACTTAACGAAATATAAAAATTTTCTCAATTTTTGTTGTAATTTGCCCAAAATAAAACGAAGAAATGACATTTTATAGAAAATTATATATACTAGTTCGTACCCATATAAAGAGAAAAAAAATTTGAAGAAGGATTAAGAGAGATAAAGGAACGGAATTTTATGAGCATTATAACACTTGATGATTTATCAAAGGCTATCGCAAATAGAGTGGGCATAAATATAGAAGAAGCACGGAGAGATGCTGGATTTGTAATGGATATTTTTGGGTTTGACGATCGAGTTATCGACAATGTACTAGACCCAGAAGATAGACAGCTGTTTTACATCTTAGAAGAAGAAGGAATGCTTACAACCGAAAGAGAAGAAACGACACTGTATGATGGGAGAGAATGGCGAACACATTACTGGCGGCTAAAAAAAGATATTATCACAAGATACTCAAAAGAAGAGAATGGGATTAGAAGTTATATCATCGATAAAAAACAACCGAAAAATGTATCTGATGATGATATATACAACTTATTAGAAGAGGATATTTGGACCACTAGAAAGATAAACAGATAATTAACTCTATTTTTATTTTTTAAACTAATATTTTTCTCTTTTTTAATAAAGTTAATAAGTAAGTTTAAGTTTTCAGGTTTCTCATAATGTGGGAGATAATTAACTTGGTGATGTTATGGTAAAAAGAAAGATTATCATAAGCTCAGAATCAGTAACCGAGGGGCACCCAGATAAGATGTGTGACCTTATATCAGATGCTATTCTTGATGAGGCATTAAGACAAGATAAATATTCTAGGGTCGCACTGGAGACTGCAACAAAAAACGGTGGAGTAATGGTTTTTGGAGAAATGACTACAGATGCATATATCGACATTCCCCGTGTTGTTAGAGATACTATAAAAGGAATAGGTTACACAAAATCAGAATATGGTATTGAATGGGAAACTTGCTCGGTATGGGTCCAAATTACGGAGCAAAGTCCAGACATATCCCAAGGAGTTTCTGAAGGCAAAGGCTTACATAGAGAACAAGGAGCTGGGGATCAGGGAATGATGTATGGATATGCCTGCAACGAGACCAAAGAATTGATGCCTTTACCCATTTCACTTGCTCACGGACTTGCAAAAAAACTTTCAGAAGTGAGAAAAAATAGTAGTATTTCGTATCTGAGACCTGACGGGAAATCACAGGTTTCCATTGAATATGATAAAAATGGTAAACCCTTACGAGCCGATGCAATTGTTGTATCAACACAACATGACAGTGGGATAGCTCACGAAAGGATAAAAAAAGACGTTATTGAAAAAGTTATTAAACCAATTTGTAAAGAGTGGATTGACAAGGATACGACATTTCTTGTAAACCCAACAGGTGCCTTTGTTCGGGGTGGACCCTATGCAGATGCAGGACTTACTGGTAGAAAGATTATTGTAGATACCTACGGTGGCGTAGGAAGACATGGCGGTGGAGCATTTTCTGGTAAAGATCCGACAAAGGTGGACAGAAGCGCAGCATATGTTACACGTTATATTGCAAAAAACATTGTTGCTTCAGGAATTGCAGACAAATGTGAAATTCAGTTTGCCTATGCAATTGGGGTATCTGAGCCCGTCTCTATTAATATCGATTGTTTTGGAACCAATAAAATCCCTCTTGATAAGATTGGAACACTTGTACGAGAGTTTTTCCCAATCAAACCAAGTGACATCATTGCGGTACTTGATCTAAAAAGACCCATATTTAAGAAAACTGCAGCATACGGTCACTTTGGTAGAGATGACCCTGATTTCACTTGGGAGAAAATAGATAAGGCAAAACTGCTGAAGAAAGAAGCTGGGATATAAAAATCTCATTCTCCCATTCCATTTCATTTTTTAATGTCGTTAACTTAAAGTAGAGATATCGTGATTAAAAGAAGTATCGAGATGATTGCTGGAGAGAATAAAAAACATATATGGATGATAATTGCATTGATGCTTGTATTGCTAGTAGCTTTTTCTGGATGTGTAAATATAAGTTGTTCATATATTCCGGACTTAGTAATTACCGATGGGTGGCATGAGAACTTAGCTCTAAGAAATACTGGTTCACAATTTTTAGGATTAGAAAAATGGTGTGGCTCAGTGTATGAAATAAACGGTAAATATCCTGCATCTCTCACAGTTACAACCATTAAAACATTGATATTAACCGATGAAGAAGATCTCCAAAAGAAAACAATAGAAACTATAGAAGAAACATTTCAAGATAGTATACAACTGAACGAAAGTACTAAACTTACGGGAGAGAGAACTATACTAAAAAAACATAAGACAATGTACATGATTTATGATGGTATAGACACTAATAGAAATGAAAAAATAAAAATAATTGGTGAAGTTTGGAACTGTGGCACTTCTGGTACTTCTATAATATGTATTGGTATGGCGTACATTACCAATAATGGAAATCCAACTATTGAAAATACAGAGAATTGGCAAAAAATTGTTATGGATCCCGGTGGAACGATTGGGAGTTTTACTGGAGAAGAAGGTTTAATCTATAACGTACATTGTCATTAATCTGTTAATTCTATTTTATAGAGTTCATAGCCTTCTGGACATTCTATCTTTTCATATACTTTTTTTACTGTATAGGTTTTACCTTTCTGTGCAGCTTTGTTTGTACATATGTCAAAGTAGTCACATCCAATATTTTTGCATTCTTTTTTGTCAACCTTTGTCTTGGCTCCCTCTGATAATTTTTTATCTATTGATGTTACAATAGGTAGTTCACTTACTTCTACGACAACAACATTTCCTTCATGAACATTACAGTTATGCTGTTTTTCCCGTACTTTGGTTATCTTGTATTGTCTTCCTGGTTTAAGATTAAAACAGACTGTTTTTAGTTTGCAGTTTTTGCATTCATTATTGGGCCCAAGGTAAACGAATTCTTCATCTTCATCAGCTAATCGTTCGCCAACTAGTGTTACAAGAGCCATTATATCACGCCTGTTATTTTTGCTAATCTCTTGGCGGCATCATGAGTGAGGCCTTGTTCTCCGAGAATCGTGTATCTTTCTGGCCTTATTTTTTGAGCCTCGAGCAAGGCTTCAATAATCTTTTTCTTTGGTATCCTGAGCTCTTTAGCATTGATTGGGGCGCCTATGATTCTTAAAAAATCTCGTATCTCCTCCCAATTTTCTCCATGAAGATACATCATCATAATAGCACCCACACCACATTGTTCTCCATGTAATGCCTTTCCAGAAGCAATACGATCAAGCATGTGAGAAAACATATGTTCTGAACCAGATGCAGGTCTTGTATTTCCTGCTACACTCATCGCAACTCCTGATACTATCATACATTTTACAGCCTGCCAAACTGCCTCTTCTAATCCAGACCGTATGTCTTCAGCTTTGTGAAGAAGTAATCTAGAGGAGGTTTCAGAAAGAGAGGCAGCAAACGTACTGAATTCCTCATTTTTTAATCGATGGGCAAGCTCCCAATCTTTTACCGCAGATAGATTCGAGATAACATCTGCGCAACCTGAGGCAAGCATTCGGTACGGCGCCTTAGATATTATTGCAGTATCCGCCAGTATTGCTACTGGAGAAACGGCTATTTTTGAAATGGATCCTTTCTTGTCTTTTAATGATGCACGCGGTGATGCCATGCCATCGTGGGCTGCGGATGTTGGAACGCTAATATAAAATTTGGAAAGCTCGCTGGATGCACATTTTGTAACGTCAATTACTGAACCACCTCCAACACCAATTAAAAAGTCTGATTTGGTCTTTGTGACAGCTTTCATAACAACATTAACTTCTTTCATGGTGGGCCAAGCTGCCGGGACATCTTTCTTAATGATTGGTGATGAAATTACTGTAGTATTTACGTCATAACCTGAACCTGAAAGCATTTTGGCAATTCTGTCCCCGGATATCCTTTTCGTGTTCTTATCAGCAACTATTAAAACATTTTTACTCTCTGTAATTCGTCTACACATTCCTTTGATCTGATCAGTCGTATTGTGACCTACAATAACCTCCCTTGGGAATATCATTGTTTTATACTTTGTAAATCGTTCCATGTCAAATTCAAATAGGTAAACCGCTGGTTTAATATATTATTTTTTCTTTGTGACGATGCCAATGAAACTAAAAGAGTGGTATGAGAAAAACAAGTTAGGTACCTTATTAAGTATATTATTTGCAGTTGTCTTTATAATAACAGCTGGATACATTTTTGCGCCATCTCTCTTTTATGATCAGTGGATATGGAAATATTATTGGGGACCCATTGTAGCAGACGCGGCTGGTCATTCAGTATCGTGGAACGGGACCTATGCCTACGAAGGATACACGCTGATATCTGAAATAACATATGGTGTTATACTTATTATTGCATTATACGCAATTTACAAACTTCTAAAGAAACTTAAAATAACAATTGACTGGAGATTCTGCTTAGTTTTAATGCCTTATATCTTGTTTGGACCTGTGAGCAGGGTTTTAGAAGATGCAGATTATTTTAATGTGCCTTCTGTTTATTGGTTTATATCTCCGTTAATCTATCTTCAAATTGCTGCATATGCTTTGTTTTTTTTGATAACCGGCTTTTATATCGAAAATTTCTCTAAAAAAAAGAGAGATGAAAAACGTAAACTGCTTTATCCTACTTTTCTCCTTATATGCGTAAATATTTTTGTCACTATTATATGGACTTTAGGCGCACAATATGGTGTTAATTCTATTGAACCGTTGATTTTATATCTAATTTCATGTGTAGCCCTCTTGCCGTTAGTATACAATTTTTTAAAGCAGAAAATCGTCACTGTGAATACTATGTTATTTTCTGGGGGTTTGTTATTTTTACTACCTGGGCTATATCTCATTGGAAGGTGGACCGCTGGAATTCAATGGGGAAATCTTTCAACCGGAACGCGTTTTGACGTCTTTGTACTCGTTAGTGGACTTGTAGCTGTAATTACGATAGTAGTATACCTTGTATCATGGAAATATAAAAATAACGAGAAAATTGCTGTTTACAAGAATCCATTAAACATAGCTATGATAGTTGGCCACATGATAGATGGACTTACAAGTTACATCAGTATTTATGATCCGCTGAAGATGGGGCTACCACCCTATATGGAAAAACATCCTGCCTCCAATGTTTTGATGGAAATTTGGCCTCCACTATTTCCTATTGTAAAATTTTTATTAATTATCGCTGTGATATATATCTTTGATGTCCTCTATAAAGAAGAATTAAAAAATCAAAGGACTCTAGTGAATTTTCTCAAAATAGGTATTCTAATCCTCGGATTGTCACCCGGTCTGCGTGATCTTTTAAGAGTTATAATGGGTGTTTAGATGCCTAACTCTATTGTCAACGAATTATTCTGTATTTCTTGTAGATATGGTTTTGACATAAACTGTATAATCAGTTTTGTTCTTAGATGATTTGTAAAAAACTTTGGGTTTGTGTTAACGAATGGTGGACAATAATAGATGAAAGATATATAACTATAATTAAAATATAAAAGAATTTATATAAAAAGGAGAAAAATGGTTTTAGGACAACGCACAATCATTAAAATAGCAAAAACTTTATACGTACTAAATTAAATGCGATATAATAATAGAAAGTTGGAAAATAAGATGGACTTTCTTAGTTATCATATCGTCAAAGATGGGGCACAATAAACAGAATATGCATTAAAAGGAAATTTGAGTAGCTTAGCTAAAAACGCTTCTCATAATTCAAGCATAAAGTGAATATATACCAATGAAAATCAGATCTGGTGGATTTTTCCTTCCAGAACTTGATTATATCAAAAGGAATTGGTGATTATACATGAAAATGATAATGGTTGTAGATGATAACGAAGATGTGAGAAGAACTATTAAGTTTGTATTAGATAGACAACAAGACTATAAAACAATTCTTGCTAGTAATGGGGATGATTGTTTAGAAAAACTAGAAAATTTAACAAAAAAACCAGATTTGATTTTGTTGGACATAATGATGCCGGGCACCCCTGTAGCAAAAATAGTTGAAAAAATAGATGATATTAAAATTGCTTATCTTAGTGCTGTCTGGGTATCTGAAAAAGAAAGAAAAAAAATGCTATCGCAAAAAAACGTTGTTGATTTTATTGTAAAACCATTTGACGAAGACGAGCTAATCAAACTAATAAAAACACAGGTTGGTGAATAATATAAATCTTGTAAACGATTTGTCACAATGCCAATCAGCACTTGTACTTATACCTAGTATTAGATACAATGATATAATAACTCTCATACCAAAACAATTCTCTGAAGAAAAAATATGTTATGTAACTCTTAATAAAACCCATAATTCTTTAAAAGAGCTTTTTGAAAGTGAGAATGGCATTAATTTAGAACATATTGTTTTCATTGATGCGATAACAAGGAGTATGACCAAAGCCGAAAATGCGGATGATTGTTATTTTGTCAGTTCTCCAGAAGCATTAACAGAATTATCAATAGTTATAACTGAATTTTTACAACAAAAATTCGATTATATAATCTTTGATTCTATAACTACTCTCCTAATCTATCAAAAAACAGAAGAGTCCATCATAAAATTTATTTCAAACATTGTTGGAAAAATAAGAACATATGGTTGTAAAGGTATTTTTTATGTTTTAGACATTGAAAAACATAGATTATTGATAGAAGAAGCATCTATGGTTATAGATAAGGTCATAGATCTAGGAAAAGAAGATTTGTTAAAAATCTAAAAATAAGTGGAGGGAATACAGAGAGTTAATTTTTCCCTGATAAATTTATGCTCTAATCTCGATTGCGATTTTCCTATGCTCTAGGTTTTTTTTGTGCTGTTTCAAGCACTGGCATTGTTTCCTCGATTTCTGTTAATCTATCCTTATACTTCTCCATCCGTATATCATAAATCGATCTAGGAATATTTGATTTTTCAAACCTATCAACTTGAGCTTTTTTCATCAAATCCACAAGTACACCTTTCTCAACTTTCAGTTCCTCCAACTTCTTGCGAATCCTTTTGATCTTGATTCCTCTCCAAACAAAATAACCTGCTATACCTGCAACAACTAAAGAAATTATCAAACCAACCCAGTATTTTTCTATGAAACCTCTTCCAACCTCTACTATAATAGCAAAACCTGATTGTTCGGCCTTCTCTGCCTCTAAATTCGAATGAGCATCTGACAAGAAGTTCTCTGCATCCTCATATCTCTCTTCTTTGAATTCAATTACTGATTTATCAAATAAAACCATGGCTTCTGAGACATTCAGTCCTTGTTCCGCATAGTTCTGAATTTTCAACTCCAATGCCCTGATCATATCTGAAAGACTATAAGCCCAATTCTTCCTAGAGGCTATCTCATCAGTGTATACGATAACCCCATTATAGGTAAATCCCTGCCAATTCAAACCCTCTAATGCCTTTGTTGCGTTTTCAGCTAACTCACCAGTTGCATTGTTTCTTAGAACTTCAGCGAAATCTGCTCTATCCAAAGCCTTCCTAGCAGCTGTTAGTGTGTCATTAATATAAACAACGCTAAAACCTTCGTCTATCATAATCTGCATGTCTTGCTCTGCCTGTTCTATTGCCAGCAAAGCCTCTTCCCTTGTCGCATCTTCTTCAGCACAAACAACTATTGATCCAAAGAGAAGAATCAAGCTGAGTAAACACAGAGCTACAACACCAAATCTCTTTCTAAATCTCATCATTTCTTCTCACCTTTAGCCAACATGGTCTCTAATGTCAATCGTTCATCCTCAATTTCAGCTAACCGTTCATTATAAGATTTCATATGACCATCATATGCATTCTTTGTTATCACATGTTTTTTAAAATAATTTTCCTGCAGGCTTTTAATAAGATCCATGATACTACCACTCTCTCCATCCAAATCCTTCAATACCTCACCCTTTTTCAGCAGCCTCACTCTCTTATGCCTTAGCTTTGTCCCTAAACTTTTGATTTCAGTGAGCCTCTTCTGATGACGATCCATTATCCTCCGGTAATCTCCTGACGAGATGGATTTTTCATCAAAGCGTTTTTTCTGAGCCTCCACCATCAATTTTCCAATATTCTCCTCTTCTCTCCCTAAATCCCTGATTCTCTGAGTAATAGTTGCAACCATTATCCTCTGATACAACAAAACTCCAACCACAGCAGCCACAATAACACTACCTAGAATAGCCCACCAATAAGAAAAGATAAACACAGCAAGATCAAACTCCCTCGTTTCTAACTCCAAGGCTTTCACTGCATCTTGTGCTCTCAAAAAAGCAGTCTCATAGTCCTCCCTTTCAAAAGCAGCTATAGCCAGGTTCAATATAGCCTGTGTTTCATTTAAAGACCTAGAGGGGTTATTCTCAATTGAATTTTTAACCTGATTAATTAAATCATAGGCCAAAAAAGCGTTTTCCTTCATCGTCTCGATCCCATCACAAAGCTCCTTTGCACTTTCATAATCGTGATCCTCCAATGCTTCCTGAGCGCTCTTTAAAACCCTGCTGATCTTTGTTGTTTTAAATCCAGCATTTGACAAATCATCTATAAACCATGATGCCTCCATTATACTACTATTGGCCTCTTCCTTACTCACCTCATGAATAACCAGAGTTACAAACCTATTATCTGTTAAATTCATCTCTAGAAGATGACCTATTATTTCACCAGTGATACTGATATTAAGCTGATAGGTTCCTTTTTTCATATACGTAGGTGAAATTATTGTAACATTGAACTGTTTAGTCTCGTTATACGGGATTTCATCAAACATTTCTGGTGAGACTTGCAGATATTGTGAGAGGTAACCTGTTACACTCATAGAGACATTGTATAAGTTTGCGTTTTCAACTAGTATGTTTTTAACTGTTACTGGAAAAGAGTCGTTATAGCCTCGGACGATTTCAAAGGCTTCCAATGAGGATAGGGTTTTTTCACCTCTGATGATTGTTTCGATGATCTCAGTAACTTGTTGAGTGGTGTATCCCCCTCCAGGGCTGCCCCCACCACCATTTCCACCATTGGATTTAGCTATTACCACAACGGAGACAGAATCACTACCTGTTTTGTTCTCTGAACAGCCAGCTGAAGCTGTTTGTGTTTTTGATCCTGTTGGTGCAGAGCTGCTTATGCTAACTATTATTGTATTGTAACCGATATCATCAACAGCCAAATCCTGGATTGAACCATTTAAATTGCCGGAGGTTATGGTCCATCCAGATGGTAGGCTCCAGGCTAGCCATGGATTTGTCGCGGTTTCGTTTCCTTTGTTCTGCACTTGAGCGGTTAATGATATTCCTGTGTCTTCTTGCGTCACGGATGACGGATACTGAGTAATGGTTACCAGTAGGAATGGCCCTGAGGCATAGCTTACTATTGTAGCATTTGATGTATTATCATCTGGAGAGGCAGAAGTGTTCAAGGCGTTTACTGTTATGGTCAAATCATCGCTTCTCTCTGTTGATTTTGCTGTAATGTTAACTGAAACATTCGTTGAACCTCCTGAGCTGAGATTGAAACTGTAACCAGAGTATCCTTCCGCGGTGTTGTTGAAGAATATCTGATCATTATCATCCCAGTTAGAAGTTATCCTAAAGGAGAGTAGCTTGTCTCCAGTGTTATTTATCGTTATATTACCAAGAGTAATGTTTGTAGCCAGCAGACCAGATTTTATTCCAAAAGAAGCTGGTGAATGTTCCCATGTCCAATCATAATAAACAGTTAAGTTAGTTACATCGCTATAATTCGAATTCCCAACAGTATCATTAGCATATATGCGGCACTGCCATACATTTTCGGTTGTTGGGGTAAAGTTCGCGGAATAGTTGTAGTTGTAACTGTTGTTCCATGATAGGTTCATACTTGTATTTGTCCATTCTGACTGTGAAGAATTCCTATACTGCAAGACTACAGCTGAAACGTTACTGTATTCAGTAATATTTGCTGTTATGCTTACCTGGACATTTGGATCAAGATCTGCGTTTGTACCTGGCACGTTGTTAACAGAATCAAAACATGGGGATGTGTTATCACTGACATTAAATTGAATCACTGTCGAGTTTGATCTTCCTGCTACATCGTATACTGTTATATTACAGTTTATCTGACCAGCGTTGATATCTGAAGCGTTTAATGTTATGTTCACCCATGATGTGTTGGTGAATGAACCAGAGGACCTTATCGTATACGAAGTGTTTTGATATAACATCGTAGATGAGCCATTTGCTCCGGGACCAGTAATGTTTACCGCTGCGTAATCCAAGAAGCTGTCATCTGTCCAATAAGAATAACAAGTTGCATTGTTCTGATCATCACTAGAGGTATTTCCTGTACCAGAATAGGAGGGGTTCTCTGAGTCTGATGTCTCCTCCGAGCTTTGCTGTGTTGTTAATGGATTCAGCAAATTCTCATAGGTTTCATTGACAATTGAATATTCCTGTAATCCATTGTATATCATCCTCGCTGTTTTTGTATAAAATGAGCCATCTGAAGAGACCTGAGTTTGTGTTGAATCAATTATGAGGTGTCCATAGTAGTCATAATCTGATTCGTCGCTAATTGACATGCTTGGATTGTTTGTTGTAGTAAAACTTTTATCCAGAAAAATTTCTGCAACTGCATCCCCTAACGAGGTGTCATAGAATGCAATCCATTTCATGTTAGTATCTAAAGACGTTGAATCACTATTATCTCCAGATGCTAATGCTCTTGTAGTTATATCATCTGAGGAGTTCCTGTATGAAACATTTGTAAAGGATCCGTCTTCAAAGATTAACCCATTTATGTAGAGGTTTTTCCAGTTTTGAGTTACCGTGGTGGATTGGTTCTTTTCACATATCATGTATTTATTTTTTGAATAAATCCTATGGCTTAGTGTGTACGGTTTGGAACTGTCATCGTTTGCCTGACCAGAAACATTAAACCGGTACAAAATCGGTCCTTCAACAGTATCAACATTAACACTTGTATCACTTCTACTACTAAGGGTTGTTAGACCTATTTCAAACTGCGGGTAGTAATCTATTGGTTCTGTGCCTGAGAGGCTGGTATTTGTCCCAATCTTGTCAATTACATCCTGCATCAGACCTCCAGTTGAGGTATTGAAGAAACTGGTGAAGTAAGAGTTAGCTATCGTGTACTGGTTTGATGTATTGGAATACGTTAAATCTGTTGTATAGCTTTTCGGCAGATTTGTTTTTGTTGTTACAACATAGTATTCTCTGGTTTCTGATGTGTTGATTGTCGATAAAAATACTACGTTTGCTGAATAAAGTGTTCCTGCTGTTTGATTTTGGTTGTATATTTGCGAGGGGATTTCCAGTATAGCTGTCCCATTATACTGTAGTACTCTTACTGAATTGTTGTTCGGCTCGTAGGTGAAGTTAACCTGTATGTCTATTGGTTCAAACCATCTTGTTCTATTACCCGGCTCAGTAACATTAATCCTTCTTCTAAATGAGAACGGGTTTCCATCTGCATCTGTATAATTGTCTTGCCATGCTTCTCCTTGGTAGAATACGTCTTCCCAGTTTTGAGAGTTTATTGTTACATCGTACCAGCCTTGTGACCCGTTCAAGGTGTAGTTGTAATAGTAGTATTCTCCTGACTTGTTTGTCATGTTTTGTTCGTTAACATGGGTTGTGTTGTTGCTGTCTGTGATTGTTATTGTTGGTGTGGTTGTGAATGTTCCGTTTGTTCTAACTTGTATTTGTGTTTGGTTTGCGAAGTGGCTTCGTGGTAAATTGGTTGCATTGTCATAAGTGTGTATGTAGTAGTGATCTAATGTAGGAACGATGTCATAGCTAATTGAAACATTATACAATTCAGGAGAGTATAAAGAATTATCAGTTTCAAAATAAAATTTATATTGGAAATATGTATTATTTGCAACAGAAATGTTTACTGGAGAACTTGTATAATTGGTGCTCCATGTGCTACCAGCACAAGTTTCATCATCGCTACTTCTTACTGATAAGTTCAATCTTAATATTCCTCTTTTGTAAATATCTAATATTTCTGATTCTGATAAACTTCTATTGAACACAGCGAGTTCATCTAAATAACCTTTGAATGTTATTCCTGTTCTTTCCGAACCAACATAACAATTGCCTCCTGCAGTAGGGTTACTACTAAATGAAGTATCTTGTTTTTTAACTCCATTAAGATAACTAATAATACTTGAACCAGTGTATTTTACAATAACATTGTGCCAATCCCCAGTTAAATCACTATTATCGATAAGAAGATCAGCATATGCAGTAGGGTGATAAATTATCAAATCATCCCCTTGGCTATCAAATTGTAATGTATATTTATTAGTGGATCCTTCAAATCGTGTAAAAATTCCCGCCCAATTATTTTGTGAAACGTCAGCTTTTACCCAAAAGTATATGGTAAAGGCTCCTGTTATGTTAAGCGAATCCTGATTGTCAACCACTATATTGTTATCACCAACCCCGTTAAAATATAACGATTTTTCAAATTTACCTGTTTGATTTGTTAATACTCCACCACTGTTTGTTCCGTTATTTCCTTCTCCACTGTAATCAACTATTGTTCCCGAAGCTTCGTTCATATGCATCAAAAGCACATTTCCGGTCATGTTCGCATTTCCACTTGTAAACTTGGTTTCTACTTGCTGATTATCTGGCAGCTCTCCAATTGCGTTGCTTGTCCAAGAAATATTATTCCACTGCGAGCTTGAGCCTGCATCAAATATTTTGCTTGTGTAGTTTCCTGGGTTGCCTCCTCCGTATTTTGCTTTTTGCCTTTGGTAGATTTCTGAGATTTCTGCTGCTGATAAGGTTCTGTTCCAGATTGCTACTTCGTCTATAATGCCATTCACACCAAGTGAAGCATCATTCCAGGCTCCTATCCGAAAATTACTTGATGTAAACGCAGAACCAACAGTGCCTGTTCCAAGAGATGCTCCATCTACAAATATTTCCCCGGTTGACCCGCTATTTTTTGTCACAGTAATATAATACCAAGTATCTATTGACTGTGATAATGTTTTAGAATATTGAGTTCCTCCTACTTGAAAAAATATAGTTGAATCGCTACTTCTTATATAAACATAGTTATTGCCTGTGCCTTGTGATGCAATAAGAATATATGATCCAACCACATCAAGTCTTATCCATAGCGAAACAGTCCCGCCTGAATTAAGATCAGCCCAATTAAAACCTGCATTAACATAATCCCCATTTCCATCAAACTCAAACGCCCCATTAAGTTTTCCAGAAGTTGTAGGACCACTATCTGCATCAGCAGCTACACTGAATGTCCCATTATTCTGATTTCCAGAAAAATCATAAACATGAGTATCATTTTCTCCATAATTAGAATCATTATTAAAATGCATCAAAAGCACATTCCCACTCATGTTCACTCCCCATTCATCTACCTGTTGATTATTAGGCAGTTCCTGCTCAGTGTCATTCCAGTAGTTCAGCATGACTGCTGTTGTGTTGAATTCAGTATTGTTGTATGTCCCCTCATCAAAATCTGATTGAGTTGCATCTGTAAAGGTGTTAGCGGATGATAAATCATCAAACAAACAAACAGAAAAAATACTAAAAACTAACAAAAAGAAAACCAGAAGAATCCTCCAAGAAATCTGGCACTTTTTTCTCCTCACCATTTTCTGCATCCCAACTTATACAATTCTCCATATTAAAGAATTGTATTAGTAACAAATTAATTATTCTTGTTAACTTGACTTTGTCACATTAGCAAAATCATATCTGATTTTTGCTAATCATAAACACTTTTGCTGTATAAATGAGAGCGTTATCATGATACTATGTATAGTATCCTCATTTTTTATCTGCTACAAAAAATCAGCAGATGAAAAAACTTTAAAAATTAATCATCCTAACACTACACACAGAGGGATGAAAAATACCCCATTATAACCGGTTTACTTACTTGTTATTTATTTCGCCGGTGATGT
>JAUXAU010000016.1 GCA_030619765.1 Thermoplasmatota archaeon | reverse complement strand
TTCTGGTACTCCTGATAACTCTGATGTGGGAAGCTACTGGGTGAATGTTTCTGTAAGTGATGGTAATGGCGGTACTGACTTCACTAATTTCACTTTGACTGTTGATAATGTTAATGATCCTCCAGTTGCCAATGATGATTCTGCTACAGTCAATGAGAATTCTTCCGATAACCAGATAGATGTTTTATTTAATGATAACGATATTGATGGTGACGCTCTCATAATAACTAGTGTTACCCAACCACCAAATGGTTTAACAGAAATCTACGACAATAAAGTGAACTACACACCGGATATCGGCTTTAACGGTACCGATTCATTCACTTATAACATAAGCGATGGAAATGGAGGAACAGATACAGCTACGGTATATATAACAGTTTTAAATCTACATTATCTAATATTAAAATCTTATTGGAACCTGATATCACTACCATTCAACGAGTCTATGGATAAAACCGATATTATCGTTAGAAATAATAGTATTAATTACAACTGGACTACTGCTGTTAGCGAAGGTATCATACTTAATTTTCTTTACAATTGGACTGGAACAGCTTATGAGCATGTAGATACCCTTGAACCTGGTTATGGGTATTGGTCATGGGCTTACTATGATTGTGAGCTGTTAATTCCTAGCAATATCGTTGGTGATGGCTATATCACTGAACTACAAGTAGAATGGAACATCATGGGACTACCATACAATCAATCTCTTGCAAAAGAAGATCTTATTATACACTATAATGTAACAGACTACAGTTGGGGAGACGCTACAGGTACTAACAACGAAGAAGGAGCCCCACTCATACTTGGGTTCATCTACGGCTGGGACAGAACCAACCAATTCTACATGTTATCAGATACATTTGATCCAGGATACGGCTATTGGATGTATGCATATTACAGCTGTACACTAAAAAGATCTTAAATCTAAAAACTAAATAGAACCGAGAAATCAAATATTAACCTAGATAATGCAGGGAAAAGAACAGGTTTGGGAAAAATTAAAGGTAGATGCAAAACAAATGTATGTTAAAAACATCTACCTTTTAAAATTCTTTTTCATCATTGTCTCCAGAGCAAAAAATATAGATACAAAAACTAGGTATATTATACATAAAAAAATAGGCATTGAAAAACCGAAACAATAAAAACACTCTTTGCGAATATGTTTAAGTAGAAGGTATGGAAAAATGAAAAACATCAACAAAAAAGATAGTCCTTGTGTATTAAAAAAGACAGTTGTTTTTGGAATACTATTGCTAATTATCATTGGTGCGACCATGGTATCAGAAATAAGTACCAAGGCAGCTGATGATGTTGAATGGGAGCTAAAGTTGAAATTCGATGAACCAGGTGGTAAGTATGATTATGTAGTTTTTGGTGAAACACCTGATGCCAATGATGGACTATCACCTGACAGTTATGACATGCCGAAACCACCGGCACCAATGACACCGTTTATTCGCGCGTGGCTTAACGATAACCTAACTGAGCCATATAATCTTTTAATCGCAGATTATCGAAAATATCCTGACATTCATAAAGTATGGAATTTAACAGTCCTATGGCTTCCCTCTGACTTTAACGCATCTACCACGATTAATATATCTTGGAATACCAGTAACATTACTAATCTCGAGTATGATTCTATAGAGATGTATAGGGCAGGCAATAGTAATCCTGTTACAGATATATTGATGGATACAAAATATTCTTTTATTTGCCCAGCTAATGAAGCACAGCATTTTCAGATTATTTGCCAGGGCGGAACATCTAATGGAAAAACAGATACCAATGAAATTTCTTTCTTATACTTAATTCTAATTATTGCGCTAATAATCATATGTCTTTTAATTTTATACTGGAAGATAATAAGGAGGTAGGGGTTTTTTTAAATAAATAAACTGTTGCATCAGCTTAAAGAAACCTTATAGAGTTTATATAGACAATGAAAAAATATATTATAACATACTAATTCGGGATAAAAATGAGCAAGTTGAGTAAAAAATATCATAATTTTTTCATATTGAGAATGGTAGCTATTTTAGCTGCATCTATGATATTTAGTGTAGGTGCATTTATATCAATTGACATAACTAGCAGGGGAGCACAAGCGAGTAACATAGAATGGAGCGTTACATTAAATTTCTCCGAAACCAATGGTAGTACTGATTATGTAGCCTTTGGTGAGGCACCTGATGCCAATGATGGACCACCTGTCGATAGTTATGACGAGCCGAAACCACCAGTACCACCAGAGCCATATATTCGTGCATGGTTTAGTGACTCTTTACCAGTTCCATATAATGAAATAATGAGTGATTACCGCAAGTATCCTGATACGTATAAAGTTTGGAATCTATCGGTTCGATGGGTTCCCTCTGATTATGTAACATCCACATCTACAACAATATCTTGGAATATTCTCGAAGTAGATGATAGTGAGTATATTTCTGTATTTTTGTATGATGGTGGAGGCAACCCTCTAAAGGATATATTAACACAAAACAGCTATACCTTTACTTGCTCTGCTATGATACCACAAAGTTTCACAATTATCTGTGAAGATCTTAACAACCCGCCTGAGACGCCTGGTAAACCATCTGGAGAAACAGACGGATACCATGGAACTTCCTATACTTATAATACGTCTACAACTGATTTAGATGGTGACGATATCTCTTACTTTTTTAACTGGAATGATGGAACCAATAGTGGATGGATAGGACCATATGCTAATGGAGAGATATGTAGTACATCGCACGCGTGGCAATCACCTGGAATGTATAATATCAGTGTACAGGCAAAAGATGTGTATGAGGAAGAAAGCGGTTGGTCACCACAGTTATTAATAGCAATGGAAAATAGAGCACCAAATATACCGAGTAATCCATCTCCGGTAAATGGAACAGCCGGCGTAGATACTAATGCCGCTTTAAGCTGGACAGGCGGGGATCCAGATACTGGAGATATTGTTACCTATGATATTTACTTTGGTTCTGAAACTTCTCCTCCAAAAATTGTTTCTAAGCAATCAAGTACATCTTTTGCACCTTCATTAAGTACTGAAACCACCTATTATTGGAGGATTGTTGCATGGGACAATTATGGATTATACTCTACTGGACCTGTTTGGTCGTTTACCACAGCATCATCAAGCCCAGGACCTGGTCCAAGCCCACCAGAACCAAATGTAGCACCAACTGCCAATGCCTCTGCGAGTGAAACAATAGGACTTATAGGTGTATTACTAACATTTGACGGTTCTCAAAGCATTGATCAAGATGGCTATATCAAAGACTGGTCTTGGGACTTTGGAGATGACACGAACGAAACTGGAGAAATAGTGACACATGCTTATTCAAATAGTGGAACATACAAGGTAACATTAACAGTTACAGATGATGATGATGCCAAAGATGAAGATTCAATTACAGTTGTTATAGTTACTGCAAACAGCCCTCCTTCAAACCCAATTGTAGCAGGGGAGACAACTGGTAAAAAAAATGTTGAGTACCAATTTACTGCTATATCCACAGATGCAGACAACGACAATATAAGTTACATCTTCGATTGGGGCGATGGCAGTACATCAATAACCGGGTTATTTCCAAATAGTACTTCAACTATGCAAAATCATACATGGACATCTCCAGGAATATTTATTGTAAGCGTATATGCTGAAGATGAAAATAATGCAATATCAGATACTGTAGAACTAACAGTTTTAATTGATGTACAGTACTGCGATAACATAGGTCATTTTATTGATAGTGACAGTGATGGCATCTATGATTTATTCTATTCCAATATGACTGGAGATAAAACAGTATTGGGACAGAAGGATGGAAGCTATCTGATAGATAGTGATGGAGATGGCAACTGGGATTATATCTACAATCAAACAACCGGAACAACTACTCAATTTAAAGAAGAAACAATAGATGAAATACCTTGGACAGTGATCGCAGTAATATTGGTTGCATTAGCGGTTATATCTATCATTATCTATTTCTACAAGAAAGGCTATTTTTAATTAATATTGTTCGTCCATCATAAATTTTTCATAGTTACTTTTTTTGAAACAAATGTTTATAAAACAATTTTTCTCTCTCAACTTTTCAATGGCAAACTAAAAATTTTGCCTAAAATTTTGATGAAATAAAAAATATGTCTCATAATAGTATCTCATCAGTAACATTTATATGTGGTGATGCACTTACTTTAATAACGGGGCAATAATTAAATGAGGCAATATAATTCACCCAGAATAAAAACATTAATGTTAATAATATTTCTTATTTTAGGTATGATTATTGGAACTACATCTGGAAGTGCATTACAATATAGGGTCCCAACCTCTATTTCTGAAAATACAATCTATGTTGATGATGATTACAATGCTTCTACGCCTGGATGGGGAATTGATCACTTTGATAACATTCAAGATGGGATAGATAACGCAAATAACGATGACACGGTTTTTGTTTTTAATGGAACATATTATGAAAATGTTGTTGTAAATAAAAAGATAAACCTGATCGGAGAAGATAAAAACAGTTGCATAGTTGACGGGTCAAATACAGGCAAAGTTGTTAGTATAACTTCAAGCAATGTATATATCGATGGGTTTACTATCAGAGATAGTGGGTATTTCTCTAAAGATTCTGGCATATACGTAGGGTCTTATGATAATACAATCAGTAATAACATTATTATAGATAACACGGAAGGTATTTACTTATGGGATTCGAAATTCACTACAATATTAGAAAACACCATTATAGACTGTGATTTCGGCATTTATCTTTTTAATTCAGAACGCAATAACATAAAGGAAAATATTATCAAAGAGAATAAGGTAGGTATACATCTAGATGAAGAATCATTTAACAATGATATTTCCGTGAATATCATAGAATATAATGAAGATGGCGTATGGTTTAAATTGTATAGTGAACAAAACACCATAGCTGGCAATGATATAAAATATAACTCACATCGCGGGGTATATCTTGATCGTTTCAGCGACAATAATTACTTCCATCATAACAACTTTATAGAAAACAATATCCATGCTACTTTTACAATGTCATTTCTAAATAGGTGGGATCATAACTACTGGGATAACTGGGTTGGAATAATAATTGAAGGATGGGAAATATTTCCAAAAGTAATTCTCGGACGACTTATTGGACCAATACCATGGCTTAATTTCGATTGGCATCCCCTATTAGACCCATTTCTAGTGTAAACTTCCTCAACCAATACATCTTATAGTTTTTACCATGAGTCTTTATCTTATTTATCTGAGAATAACATTTTGAATTTTTGCTAACTTATAAATTGCCCATTCTTTTTTATGATTTTTTTATTGACTCTCCTATTTTCCATAGTAATATTTCTCAGCAAATTTTTGTTGAAGCTTGTGAATAATATTCTATTACATTTTCGTTTTTTAATGCAGAAAAATAAAAAGTATAGTAATATTAAAAGGAGATTTATAGAATCATGTGACATATGTTGCAAAATTTTAGAGGAAAATTATTTAAACTTAACTATAATATATCTATTTAATAATTTACATTGGGGGAGTCGGAAAAAATGAAAAATTTCAATAAAAAAGAAAAAGCTCCAAATACATTAAGAAAGACGGTTGTTTTTTTTACAGCTATTCTATTTGTTATCAGCTCCGTTATGACAATTGAAAATGTTGTTAGTACAAAAGATAATGAATTGGAGGAAAGGTTGGGTTTCGTCGAACCAGGTGGAGAGAATTGGTGGAACAGTAGCTTCTATTATCGTAAACTTATTACAATCAATCACAGTCAGGTTGATGAGGACTTAACAAACTTCCCAATACTTGTCTATAGATTCAAAGATGATGATTTATTTTCTCATGCTCAAGTAGATGGTGACGATATTTGTTTTGTATTGTATTCTGATAATTCCACGAAGTTAAACCACGAGATTGAAAGTTACAGCATTGGCACTGGTTGGATCTGGGTGAATGTCACTAGCTTGAGTTCGTCTACTGATACGAAGTTGTGGATGTATTACGGCAACACTACCTGCAACAGTCAGGAAAATATTCAAGGAACATGGGATAGTAATTTTGTGTTAGTCCAGCATTTAAATGAGGCCAGAAGCACAAATGCAGGTCATTATAAGGATTCTACAAATTATGACAATGATGGAACACTTACTGATATAGATAATGATACCGTTCAGACGAACGGTAAAGTAGGAAAAGCTATTCATTTCGAAGGCGATGCTGATTATATCACTGTTTTCGATTCAGCAAGTTTACAGGTTTCTACAACAATGGCTGGTGAAATTTGGCTGAATAAGGATTCATGGTTAACAAGGGCAAGACCGTTTAGCTATTGGCATACTACACAGAACAAGGGTTGGCTTACACATTTTGATACAGACCGTATTTTCGATATTTATATTGGGGGTGGTTCGGCACAAAACGAACAATCAGGAATAGCTCTTGCTTCTTCTGGTTTTTCATATATTGCATGGAGTTATAATTCTGGAACTATTGATATGTATGTCAACAAAAATAAATATACAACAAGTACCGAAAGTTCAATAAGTACACATGATAATGATTTATTTATTGGAAGAAGTTATACAGCAGCAGATTATTTCAATGGATTAATTGATGAGATTCGTATAAGTAATGTAGCACGTAATCAGAGTTGGATTAATGTAACATATAACACAATAAATAATCCATCTACATTTTTGACTGTTGGCAGTGAAGAAGCATCTAACAGACCGCCACATATGCCAAGTAATCCTTATCCAGCACACGGTTCAACCAGCGTTAATATTAACGTGGATCTGAGCTGGACAGGTGGAGACCCCGATGGCAATCCAGTAACCTACGATGTCTACTTGGGTACAAATAGTACACCGCCAAAGGTTGCTAATAATCAAACTGCTACTTCTTATGATCCTGGAACATTAGACCTTGATAAAACCTATTACTGGAAGATTATAGCATGGGATAACCAAAGTGCATTCACCGAAGGTCCTGTATGGTGGTTCAGCACAGGGACAAATCAACCGCCTTCTAAACCAATTATACTGTCAGCACCAACTTTTGGAATGCCTGAAATTCAGCTTGACTTTTCCACAGTAGCAATGGACCCTGAGGGAGATCAAATCTATTACATGTGGGATTGGGGAGACGGTGAATTAAGTGGTTGGCTAGGACCATTTGTTTCTGGTCAAACTGCAGAAGCACATCACACATGGGATGAATCGGGGGAATATGAGATTAAAGTAAAGGCTAAAGATTCTAATGATGCCGAAAGTTACTGGTCTGAGCCAGTTCAAATAATTATTGAAAACAATCCTCCCGATATAGTAATTACCAAACCACTTCCAAATATGTTATACTTTGGGAATCAACCGCTTTTCCCCTTTTTTGTAACAGTGATAATAGGATCAATAGACATTGCAGTTAATGCATCTGATGATTTATCCGGAATGGGCAGGGTTGAATTTTACATTAAGGATGTCCTAAAGAAAACTGTTACTTCCGCTCCATATATTTGGCTATGGGGAGGTATAACGTTTGGTTTAAAGCTATGTGATATAAAAGTAATCGCATATGATAACGCTGGAAACCATGCCTATGATACAATCATGGTATGGAGATTCCTCTAAATTTTTTTTTAATGCTACAGTAGGTGTCGTAGTATCCGGGGTCTGAATTTGAGTAATATCAGAGAGCCAGCAAGTATTAAAAGAGGATGTACTCTCCATTTGAATACGATGATTTGATCCTCTGCTTGACCACCATTTTCGTCAAAGGCAATGACTCTTATAGTGTATCTGGAACATAGTATGGGCGCCCACCTATAGCTGAATGATTCTTCAGTAAATGTTTCTACAAGTTTTTCATTTATATACAAATCTACACTTTCTATCCCTATAGATGAGGTAGTGTTCACAGTAATATCAATAGGACCATATACTATAATATTACGGGGCAAGGGAAATAGGCGAATATTTCGTAAGTAGAAAGATTTGTTCATTGGCTTTATTATTGATACTTTTAATTCTGTATGATTTGTTGTGGTGAAACTCCAGGTGGCCCCTCCTGTTGAAGCACCAAAATCATCCCAGGCAACAATTCGCCAGTAGTATGTTGTCTCATAATCTAGAATACCTGGATCATACATTGCCCCAGTTTTATTCCATGCTACCTGTGAAGGAGGACTACTAGAATTAAAATACACATCATATGTAACCGGATCCCCATCAGGGTCTCCACCAATCCAACTCAAATCAATACCTAGATCTACATCAGTAGCCCCATTGGGTGGAAATGGCTCACCGGGAACATAAGGTGGATTATTAGCGGCCATACGTGCCGATACCGTTTCGTCCAGATACTCATCATTCTTAAACACAATCATTGTCACTTGAATATTACCCTCAGTGATATCTCCAAAATTATCGCCATGGGCATCTCCATGATCATTGCCGTTCCAAACCGTGCTATCTGTGTATTCGCCTCCTGCATCTATAGAAATATTCTTATCGAAAGCGAAATCCAAAAATCCAAAATGATATGGATCACCACCATCTGTATCATATCGAGAGACAATCTCTGTAATAAATGCCAGAATGTGGCCATTATATTGCGCTTCTTCATTATTTTGAATGGTAATATTAACCTCAATTGTTGCGTTTCCCAGCCATAACAACGTCATATTAGCGATTATATCTTCCACTGTTCTATTCCCGCAAGCATCAAGGGCACCTGGAAGCGCTCCAGTATTATTACCAGCTATTCTTTCATAATCCCTATCAAAAATAGAAGTTGGCCACTGATTTACATTATAACCGCTTGCCCAATCATGTGCTTTATAATTAAGGACAGATCCATTATGGGCAAACTCAATCATTTCCACGTACTCAAAATCATATAATCCTGAAACATATGCATCATGTATATCTTGATTCCAAGTGTGACATGGAGGACAATTTTGGGATGTCGCCACTCCTACGAAAACTGTATGAGAATAATTCTGATAAGCAATCATTTCACCCAATGATTCCGTTGATACTTTTAGAGTTTGAATACTACTAGATCTTGTAATATTCCCATTGAGATTTGGTACAACAACACTTACCCCTACAAATAATAATGATATCCCAAAAACCAAGACTTTTCTAACTATATGATCTTCCAAATTATATTCCCCACCTAATAATATATGATAGCATATATAAATGTTTATATTGTAGAGAAAAGAAGGAAAAAAAGTATAGAAATACATAAAATGACGATAATATTATAACATGATTATAGTTATGATATGTCCTTATATGAGGGGAAAACATTATCTTGATACCCTTAGAAATCTCTTGCCATCTGCTATAATTGGTGGCATCAACATATTTCTGATTCTGTTAGTATTAAACTTACTCTCACTTAACCTGGGCATATTTGAGCAATCATTTACTCTCGCATTCACATTCTATATACTTTTAAGTATACTACTACTAAATCTACCACTAAAAAAATTATATCTAATAATTAGAAGAAAGAATAAAGGACATCTTGATAAAATCTTAGCGGGATTACTTCTCATTTTATTTTCCTTTGTTCTACTACTATTTACAAAAATGCAAATACTGTGGATAACTAGCATCCCGATATTGGCATCAGGATTAGATCTCACCCTTCAAGGACTTGATAAAAAAAGAAAGGAACTACACCTACTATCAGTAGCGTCTTTTGTCTACGTATTATTTTTCATGCTTTTACAGACAATCCCAATACTATGGCATACAATTCAACGGTCCTCACTCATGTTTTCAAATTTAATAGGTACTGTCATAAACAAACCGTTGTCACTTGGTCCTTCTGCAAGTGGACTGTGGATAGTAGTTATTTTTTTAATATTATCAATAGTTAGCTTTTTCATATCATATAATAAAAAACAATCAAAAATAATTAGACTTACTTTACCCATAGTGGGACTTCTTATTGCTTGGTCAGTCTATCTCATCATCCTAGGTTTTATTGAATTTGAATCAAAAAATGATGTAATAAATCTACATTACATTCTCTTTTTATTATGTTTAATACCTACTTTTCTATACCTATCAAAATATGAATACAAAGAATCAACAACTAGGATTCTGAAATTCAAAGACATAAAAAAATTGCCTAAAAACGGAGCTATCTGGGCTTTGTTATTTTTGTTTATTTCTAGTGTAACGCTTACAACCTTCATAGGTGCTGACACCACGGACACCGATGATCAAAAAATCTTGTTCTACGGCCAAAACATGCTAGGTACATGGGATATACCCGAATATGGAAAATACGGAAGAGAAGCATCAGGCATGTTTGGCCTCTTGCCCATTTATTTGACTGCATCCGGATATGAAAACGAAATCATTGTTGAAAACATAACAACGTTTCTTAACACCACTCAACCGGTACATGAAAATATCACAAGATACGTGAATGTAACAGACTACGTATCTATTATCGAATCACCAGAAATTACCAGAGATATATTGAAAGATATCAACGTCTTTGTAGTAGCAAACATCAACAAATCCTTTTCCCAGAATGAAAAAGATATAATCTGGGAATATGTAGAAAACGGAGGTTCTTTACTGGTACTAGGGGATCATACAAACGTTGGTGGCATACAGGAACCCTTAAATGATTTACTAGAACCTGCAAACATACGATTCAGGTTTGATTCGTCACTTCCCTTGGATTCAAAGTTTAAATGGATCACCTGCTATCAACTACTTCATCATCCAATAACATTAAAAATAGATAGTTTAGACGAAATCCAGATAAGCGTTGGTGCATCTCTTGACATTACCTCTTCTTCATTTCCCATGATAGTGGGAAGGTATGCTCTCTCCGATGAGGGAGACCGTTTGAATGAGGAGATGGCTTATCTTGGCGATTATGAGTATAATCCAGGTGAACAACTTGGAGATGTAGTTCTTGTTGCAGGATCGTATTATGGGCAAGGCAAGGTGTTGGTATTTGGCGATACTTCCACGTTTCAAAACTCGGCAATGGCATACTCTTATCCATTTATACAAAGCATTTTTACATGGCTGAACAACGAAAGAACAGAGACAGGAGAATTACTGCAAATAGGAATATCAATACTTCTTCTCATAGCAGCATTCTTAGTATACATTATCTTAAAAAACACTCGCATTTCATTTGCCTTTTTCCCTGTAGCACTTTGCATTGCATTACTCATTTCTACGATTGTTAATCCCATACTTATCGAGGATGTGAAAATAAGTGGAGATGTCGTGTACATAGATTCGTCTCACGGAGAACGATTTAGTCTAGAGCTATTCACGGATGATTCAGTTAATGGACTTATGTTAAATCTCAATAGAAACGGTTATCTTCCAATCATTCTTAGAGACTTTTCAAAAGAAAAAATCGAAGGAAGCAAAATACTGTTTTTCAACGCCCCAACAAGATCATTTACTGGAGATGAAGTAGAATTTCTAAAACAGTACATGTCCAACGGCGGAATAATAGTTCTAGCTGTTGGATACGAGGACAAATATGCTTCGTTACCATTGCTCGATGAATTCGAATTAGACATGGAAGGTGTACCACTTGGACCTGTTCCCTATGTTGAAGAAAGTCCTGAAGAATACGAAAACGAACCTAAATTCGTAGATAGCTGGCCCATAGTTTTTAATGAAGAATATAGCAGATCCTACTACAATTTTACATGGGATATCGACTACTATCTTATGGTATTCGTAGAACATGGAAACGGCGGACTATTATTAATCAGCGATAGTCAATACCTACTGGATAAAAACATAGAGTCGATATACGATTACTGGCCAGGAAACATCATATTCCTGAAGCACATCCTAGATGATTTTAAGGCAATGGAGGGATGGAAGTGAAACGATTACTATGGCTAGGACTTCTGTTTATTTCCACAAGCTGGCTGTTTTTCATCCCAATCTTTACTATCCCTGATTGGAAAATCGGTACCTTCTTTTTAGCAGTAGGAATAATCTGCAACATCCTTGCCTTTTGGAAAAACAGGCCCAAACAAATCAACAAAAAATATCTCATTCTTCTCATTCCTCTGTTAATCTCTATTTTGATCATTAACTATCCATACAATATTGGACCCATTGTACTAACAATAGGCCTCCTTCTATATGCTATCACAAATCAATTAAAAATTGAAAAAGCAAATGCAATGATAGCCGGAATATCACTTACTGGAATAGTACTGACCATTCAAACTGCCCTACTTCCTTTTTACAGTATCTTTGTATCTCACGGTCATAGAATAGACATTCTCTCACCTGTAGTTTCAATATTTGGAAATTACCTTGGTTTAAAAACCACGGTAAACAATGGAATTGTTTTTGTCCAAACATTTCAACAAACATATCCCTTTACAACTACATGGGAAAAACTGGGTTTCTATACTTGGTTCAATATACTTATTGGCGCGCTGTTGCTACTCATTTTACTTTATGGAAAAAGAAAAATCCTTCGGAACATCCTTATATTTTTCATAGCTAGTTTCTTGTATCTTATTCTTAGATACGTTGCTTTTATACATTTATACATAAGCACATTAGAACTAGATATTTTCTGGAATCCATTGTACATGCTGTTAAGCTTTCTCCCATTTGCATTACTACTCATGAAGATAATACCATTAAAAGATGCCAAAGTTAGTAATGACTGTTTTAAAAACCTTAGAATAAACAAAAAACACGTTTTAGCAATGATAATGATTTTTATCTTTGTATTTTCAATGGTTGGCGCCTTTGCCTTTCAAGATCCAGGTACTAAAAAAGGTGGAAGGGTACTAATAGATGAATATCACAGCGATTGGGAAGATACAACAAAAGCACTTGACAAGGAATGGTACGGAATGCTTTCCACTTATAATTACTACTCATGGGCAGAATGGCTTAACTACTATTATCATGTAGAGAAAAACAACAACACATTAACAGCAGCAATCTTAGGAAATTATGACATCTTGATTCTCAAATGTCCAACAAATAGTTATTCAAACGAAGAAATCTGGTCAATTGTACAATTTGTTGAAAGGGGAGGTGGTCTCTATTTAATAGGTGATCATACCGATGTTTTTGGAATGAACACGTTTCTTAACCAAGTTTCCGAAAACTTTGGTATCCGGTTTAAAACAGATGCTACATATGAATTGGGAACTGGAATGATGTCAGTTTATGAACCTGACGATATGTTTCCGCATCCCATTGTACAAAACGTGGAACAATTTGAGTTCATGACCTCATGTACACTTAGAGCTCCTCTTAATTCAGAAAACGTTATCATCGGAAACAGATTAATTAGTGAACCTGGCACGTATTCCACTGAGAACTTTTTTAAGGAATCTGTCGCTTCGCCAGAATCAGAATATGGACTTCTTTTACAAGTTATTGCAGTGAAATATGGAAAAGGAAGAGTAGTAGCATTTACAGATAGCACAGTTTTTTCCAGTTTCTCTATGTTTTCAGATGGATACAAATCTTTTACCTTTGGAACAATGGAGTATCTCAACAGAGTTAACTCATACCCATATTTAAATTCGGTTTTAATTGGACTTGCTATAATCTTTCTAATCGTATCATTATATTTACTGAGAAATGAGAAAAAGATCAAGATTTTCTTTTTGTTTTTACTTGCAGGATTGCTATCGTTTTCAACAGCAACTCCAGTATTTTCGTATATGAACGAAGTAAATTATCCGTTACCGAGTGCCCATTCAGATTACATACAAATATGTTTTGATCAGGAATATTCAGATTTTAATGTTTCATTACAGCCAAGTATTGGACTTTATAATGAAAAAGACAACTATGGAACATTCTTTGTTTGGACACAACGTGTAGGTTGTATTCCTACATTAGAAAAAACATTGGATGATGCAATAAAAATAGGTGACATTATCGTGATCATAAATCCAACAAAATCTTTTGAAACAGAAGACATAGACACTATAACTGATTTTGTAGAGAATGGAGGAAAGGTGCTCGTAATGGACAGCATAACTAATAGTCGTTCAACTGCTAATGAGTTGATAGGCAATTTTGGAATATGGATAAATTACAACACATTCGATCGTAGCTTATACCGTGGTTTTAATGATACAACCAATAATTCAACAGTTGGCAATATTACTTCTCCTTATCTAACAATAACTGGGGGAGAAAAAATTCTCTTTATTAAAAATAACGAAACACATGCAAGTGTTGCCGAATTTTATAATGAGACAACTGGGAAAACCGGTAAAATTGTGGTTTTAGTAGATTCATATTCATTCAGTGATTTTATTATGGGCGGGCCGTTTATTGAGCCTGACGAAGGTCAATTACAAATATATAACACCGAGTTTTACATCTTTGAAGAAGTTTTACTAAACGATACATGATAACCTTAAATTTATTTTAAAAACCATGTAAACAGCTAAAAAACAAATTTTTCAGACGATGTGTTTAAATACTAGGGCATATATGAATAATCGGGGGAAAAAATGAGAAAAAAAATATTGGTAATAAGTATATTTGCTGCAGTTCTGATGATTCTGTTGCCGATATCTGCTGTTGTTGGTACTAACATAGTAAAATCAAATGATGAAAAAAGAAGTGTTGCTTCGCCTCTTTTTACAAAAAGAGTAAACAGCATTATGAAAAAAAATACAATGAGGATAAGTACCAATTATCTTGGAAAAGGGAAATTTCTTAATGTGTTTTCCACACCGAAGACATCATTACATAGCTGGATTGACAAGGCATTGAAATTACTTGATACAAATCCTGAACTTCTCAATAAAGTACTGAACAAGCTCTATGAGATACCTGAACTTGTTACTCTATTGAAAAAACACGGTGTTAGCAAAGATTACCTAAATAAAGAAATAGCGTTGATAAAAAGTGATTCATCGATTTTACAACAGAAAATCGATGAAGCAGTTCAAATGTATGGAGAACAACACATCAAGCTCCCACAGATTGAACCTCCAAAGCCTTTAGGTTTCAGCGGACAAATCGGTTGCGCGCTTACATTTTTCTTGGTGGTCCTTCCGATAATAATGATGATAGGTGGATTTTTAGGCGGGATACTTGCGGTAATAATTCCCGGGACATTTCTGATCCCCGGCTGCCTAGAATGGGTGTTCCAAATGGTATTCGATTCAATATCTGAAGGCTTTCAAGGGTTAACGCCAACTTGAAACTGTAAATTACATCTAAACCAGTATAATCTCAACTCAACAAGATAGGCCAAAGAAACAGAAATAAATCTTAGTGATTCACTCCTCTCTTCCTATTTTTTATTTATTTTCTAGATATATTTATATACTTTAGCAACATATATACTAATTGGGGAAAGAGTATGAATAAAAAAGCATTAGTTATAAGTATTTCAGCTGCTGTACTAATTGTTTTAGCGTCCTTAAGCTCTGTTATTGGTACGAACATTGTAAAATCTGATGCAGAAAGAAGTATTGCTTCGCCTCTTTTCGCGGTACGTACACAACGCTCTTTAGATAAAGAGGAAGCAAAAAAGATAAGCGCCAACTATCTTGGAAAGGGAAAACAACTTAACATTTTGCTTCCAAAAAAATCAATGGCACAAGTCTGGATTGACAAGGCAATTAAAATATTTGATACAAACCCTGTTCTTATCGATAAGCTACTGGAAAGACTAGATAAAACGCCTTATTTTGCTAGAATGTTAAATAAACATGATGTTAGCAAACAAGACATTAAAAATTATATAAGAATTATTAAGAATAATCCATTAGCATTAACAGAAGAAATTGAAAACATTCAAATAAAGGTACCTATCGACAATAATATACCTCAACCTCTAGGACTCGAAACCGTTTTTATTGAGTGCCTTATTACAGCAATAGTCCTTGCCCCTGTAGCTATTATCCTAACTTTGCTCGTCCTCTTCTTTACACTAAGAATCTTTACATGTTTAAATATTAACGATTGTGCTAATAAGATCGCGGAAGGATTCTGGGAACAACTTATACAAGGATTAACCGAAGGCTAAGGAATCTTAAATCTGATTAATGATAGATTCTTCGGAGAAACACCTACAAGAAACAAAAACATCATAAACAATTCTTGCCGGTTTCTCCTAGTTTTTTTAGTTTTTTTATTTAACTTTCGACATATTTATATACTATCGTAACATATTTAATAGTTGGGGAAAAATATGAATAAAAAAGCATTAGTTGTAAGTATCCTAGCTGCTGTACTAATTGTTTTAGCATCATTGAGCTCTGTTGTTGGTACTAACGCTATAAAATCAAATGATGAAAAAAGAAGTATTGCTTCGCCTCTTTTTGCGGTACGTACACAACGCTCTTTAGAGAAAGAGGAAGAAAAAAAGATAAGTGCCAACTATCTTGGAAAAGGTAAGACATTAAACCTATTATTCCTTAGAAAATCATCTCTACAAAGCTACGTTGATAGGGCATTAAAAATAATTGATGCTCGACCGCAGATACTACGTTCAGTGGTAAATAGAATTGCTAAGATGCCAGAGATTGCTACTTTATTAAAAGAAAACGGCATGACCATAAATGAGTTCAAGAGTCAAATGAATCAAGCCATGAATGATCCTTCTCTTTTAAGAGAAAAGGTCGATGAGGCTGTTTTGCTGTCACCATTTGGGGATGATCCTTTACCGTTAGGACTTTCTACTTCCAGTGCTCTAGGATGTTTTATCGTAGCTTTAATTCTGGTCCCCATATTTGCTGTGATAGGCTTGATAATTGCAACGATCACAATCCTAACCTGTTTTAACATAAATAACTGCTTTGAAAATTTAGTGCAGCAACTTATAGATAACTTTATTCAGGGACTAACACCACCAGATTATATCTAGGATCTCAACCCCCTCTCCTTACTTTTTATCTTTTATACGATATATTTATATATTATAGTAAACAATGTTTAATTTAGGGGCCAAGAATGCATTTTAGAAAGAAAAAATATGTTGCCATACTATTTTTTATTCTAATTGCAGGCGGAGCTCTATCTCACGCCCAGCCATTAAAAAATTCTTTTGAGCAATTTTCAAATGTAGAAATAAATCATGATGGGATAATTGATCAAGGGCTTCAAATATTGTGCAAAGAAAACAATTTGGAAATAAATGAGGTGACTCTATTTCCTAGAACATCATTACTTACAGAATTAGAAAAATGGTATAATTCTCATCCTATGATAGAGTTCGCAAGCCTTATTGAAACAACTATTACAATAAAATTCATTGATGGATCATACACACTGCTTATGGATATTTTTAAATTAATGAATAAATGTGACACAGAAAACGAAAAAACATTCCATGATCCTATCGATGTTTTTTCAGGATACACTTCTGGACAGACCGCCTTGATACTAAATCCATCAGAATACCTTTATGGCAATCGGCACTGTAAAAAGATAATCAATATATTAATCGATAAAGGATTTAACATTGTTTACTTGGCAAACGAAGATGTGGACTTGCCGTACATCAAATACAATCTACAGGCAGAAATAATTTACATGAACACACATGCCGGCTACTGGGATATAGATGGTGATAACGAATCTGATGCGGTGGTTATTGCTACTGGCGAGTATTGGACAAATGAGACTGAAGAAATTTATCAATTTGAGTATGAAAACCAGATGATTGTAGAAGGTATGGTGGGAGATAAGAGCTTTATCGCCTTTACTCCAGCTTTAATAGAATACTACTATGAGCCCGGGGATTTACCAGATTCAATGGCATATATGGCTACCTGTCATGCAACATTTGATGATTCCATGGCAAATGCGTTTCTCGATTCAGGAGCAAGCGCATACATGGGTTGGACTAGAAATACAATATTTTGGACTAATAGTCTAACCTCAGTACTCGCTTTTAAATTATTTGCTAGAGGTTTTACAGTTAAACAGGTTTGCCGACTCATTAGATTTGGCAGCATATTAAACTTCTTGCTTGGATCAAAATTAACGTATTATGGAAGTGGGGAACATAGAATACTAGAATATCGAGATACATAAATTAACTATAACCAAAACAACGATTTCATAATCATTATTGCACGTTTAGGGAGCTTTGGTAATTCTTTTCCTTCTATCAAATCAATAGCTCCTTCTACATAAGTATTTACTGTCTCCTGAAAATACCATCTTCCATAATTGCTATCTGCACGAGCAGGACTACCTACGTATCCCTCTTCTATCCCAATATCCTTAAATGTTTTCCCAAGGCATCGTGGCGAATATAAATCTCTGTAGATACTCTGCAGTTTTTTGTATGATTCATCGACAAGATAAGGATACTGATATTTCATAAGAGAGGTCTCTCTGAAGCCTGCATGCACCTCTTTTTTTGTATCAAATCCTACTTTCGGCTCACGCTTCTCTACGTCCTTATTATAAAAATAAGGTCCCAAGGGTTCAGAAATCTTGATGTTGTGCGTTCTCATAGCCTTGTCCATACCAGCATATATTCCTTTCAAATGCCCTAGATCCATATGAAATGTACAAATAACAAAATATTTAAATCCAAATTGAGCAAGAGATGAACAAACATCGTGTACAATAATCTTTACTGCTTTTACATGGGTTGACACAGTACCAGGAAAGCATGATGCCATTTTGCTGTAACCAAGAGGTATAGCGGGAAATAAAACATAGGTAAACCCTGGCTTTTTTTTAATTAGTGTTTTTATCGCTTCTCTTGCAGTATCTCTTGATGTCAAGTAGTCGGTTCCAACAGGCAAATGTGGACCATGTTCTTCCAATGGACTTATAGGAATGAAGAAAATCGTTTTCTCTTTATCTAATTCTTCAATCTGTTTCCAACTCAACTCTTCAAGCTGAATTACTTTTATATCCTGCTTACCATCACTTTTTTTGTTATTCATGTTGTTATTTCACATCCATCTTCTTTTACAATAACAGTGTGTTCCTTCTGTGTGACAGTACCACCTTTTGCTTCAATTAATTGAGGATAGTGTTTTATGAGCCCTAAAAAAGAAAGTTTTTTTAATGCCCGATCACCACCATCTGGAAGTAAATCTTCACACCACCGTTGCGCAAATGGAAGTGTTTTAAATTTAACCATCAACTTGTTAAATAAATTTTTTGATTTATTATCTCTAATGAGTTTCGATCTAAAAGATTTGTCACATAAGTAGATGTTACTTCCTTTTCCCGATACAACACGACCCTGTCCATTAGTTGCAAATGGCTCAATCGCTAAAACATCTCCCTCTCTTGGTCTTGTCTTGTTATGTGTATTTGAAACATTGGGAATCGATGTACCAGAATGCAGTTCGTACTGTTCCAGACTATGTCCTGATAGATTGCTTATGGGTTTATAACCATAGGATTTAATAGTTTCTTCTACAATTTTGCCAATTTCAGAAAGATCAACACCTGCTTTCACTAAACCTATTGCATTATCTAATGCATCACTTGATGCCTTGATCATGTTGCTATAGTTATTTGTTTCAACCTCAACGGTAATTGCAGTATCGGCAATATAGCCATCAATATGTGTGCCAACATCTAATTTTACAACATTTCCCTTTTTAAAAACCAAGGTATCATCATGTCTTGGGCTATAATGAGCAGCACCCTCGTCTGTTGAAATATTGACTGGGAATGCAAGACCCGCCTTTTCTTTTAGTATCATTGATTCCACAAGATTTGCGACCTCTAAAAAACTGACTCCTGGTTTTATTAAACCCGCACCATAGTCCCTAGCTGCAGCTGCAATCTTTCCAGCTTGCTTATATTTATCATAGATAGTATCATCCATATTAGATCGCTTCCATTATTTCATCCTTATTTATGGGACCTTTACGAACGATTATTGGTTTTTTGGATGTCAAATCCACAATGGTTGAGGGTTTTGCATCTAATCTACCGTCATCTAGATATACTGAAATTTCGCTACTAAACTGCATCTTTAAATCCTTTATAACATATGATGTTTTTTTACCATGAATATTTGCACTTGTTGCAGTGAGCGGGCCAAATCTTGATAGCAAATCCAAAGCAACATCATTTTTTGGAATTCTAACAGCTATTTTATCAAGACCACCAGTAACAATACTTGAAACTGAATCTTTTTTCTTTAAAATTAAAGTTAAAGGACCTGGTAAAAAACGTTTAACTACTCTCTTTACTAAACCATTTGTATATGAAAGTTTATCTATCTCATCAAAATTAGCAACGGCAACGGGAAAAGGACATGAATAAGGGCGTCTTTTTATCTCGAATATTTTTTTTACTGCCCCCTCATTGTATATATCAGCTCCTAACGCATATAATGTATCTGTTGGATAAACAACGGCCTCTCCATTATTAAGGGCTTTTACCGCATCTGACAAAACGCTTCTTTTCATGTCTATTACTTTTCTGTTTTTATAAAATCGCCCAAAGTCATGCCCGCATGTATATGACGATCTGTAGAAACTTTTTTTACCTCTTCCAGAAGAGAAATCCCTAATTCCTTTTCCAACTTAGCAATCATTTTGTCGGGAGGTCTTAAATCACCATTTTCAATTTTAGAAATCGTTACAGTTCTTTCCCCTATTTTAAAACCAAGACCTTCCCTACTTAATCCTTTCTTTTTTCTTGCTTTTTTAATTAATTCAGACCAATCCGATACAAGCTCTTTTTCCATATTTCTATAAATATCTTTTGGTGCAGCTTTATGTGCCCTTTGCGTAACAAATCTCTTAACATTTGCAGGAGTTTTTGAAATAGGTACAGCGTTTTCTCCATGTTTAATGCAATCTGGGCATAGCATCATATTAACCCCCTCAACAGCGGCTTCCCTGCATCCCTTACTATCTCTACCACAAAGCTCACATTGCATATACATACCTCAAAATGAAACAATTTTATTATAGCAATCCAGCCCTCTGAAGAATCATTATATCCTCAGTACTAAGTTTTTCTCCTCTTTTGAATCTTTCATATATCTCATTTGCTTCTTTTTGAACCGCAGAAACATCTGCCATTTTTTTCTTTTTATCCTTCGTCTTTTCAAAACCAGAAATCCTTTTTTCTAATTCATGTATTCTATTTACATAATCAATAAATTCTCTATGAACCGTATCAGCCTCTATCTTAGTCAATACAATGTTTTCTTGTATTTCAGTTGTTTTTTTGACGAGATTATCAAGTTGGTCAAATAATTCGATCATACTTTGATGTTCTTCTTGAGCCTTTTTAGCCATTTTCTCTACAATATCATGCTGTTTTTCTGCTTTTTGTTTTGACATTTTTTCTTCTTCAATAGCTTTTTTTAGTTTCGGGTCTTTATTTAATCGCTCCTCCTCTTCTTTTATTTTCATATGTAGATCTTTTATTGTTTCAATCAATTTTCTTTCTTTCTTAGAAGACATGGGCTGTGTCATCTGTTCAGTTTCTAATTTCCTTAGATTTTGTTTAAGGCTATTTAGATTTACACCTGAAGCAGATGATCTCTCCCATTCTAGATCCTTAACTTTTTTCTTTAAATCGAAGCGATTTTTGATAATTTCATTTCTCTGTTCTTTTGCATGTTTCACCCGTTCGTTATATTCATCTCTTCTTTTTTTGTGTTCACTTATTTGGTTTCTCATTTGCCTTACTTTGGCATTTATGTCATCTCTTTCCTTAGCCATACTCCTCGATTTTTCGTGCAAATCATCTCTTTTTCTCTTGAATTCATTTGCTTTTTCTTGAAAATCGTCTTTTTCCTTTCTCATCACTTCGCTAGATTCAGCGTCCATTTTAAGCCTCTTATTGGGATTTAAAACATTCAGGTAAAATATTAGGTGTTTATTAAGTATTTCGAAAGATAATATGCCAAATAATACTCATTTAGCTACATCTCCAAGAATTGATAAAATATAAAGTCATCTACATATGCTTTATTTCAACAACTAACCTCTTTTCTTTCTCGATACAACAAAATACCGTCAACAATTACTGCTAGTATCCCTGTTATAAATACCATATCAAAAACACTTGCTCCGCCAATAACTGCGTTTCTTGTTGTTTGAATTTCAGTTTCTAGCAAACTTATTAGATGTAAAAAATCAGCTCCTATCAAAACTCCCATTGTTCCAGAAATGTATGCCAGTGGAGCCGCTTTGCGTTTATCTTTCCATGATAAAATTATTGAAGCAAGACTTGCGAAAAATACTGGAAGGAGCCAAAAAGGAAACTTAGCAACTATGCCTTTTTGAGGAATTGGTTCAGTTACAAAGTAAGTAATAACTGCAACAATTATCGTTCCCAGTAAAATCCTTGATAGTTGTAGTTTATTTTTTACCAATAAATAGATACTAAGAATGATAGGAATTACAGCACCACCCGTATTTATGCCAACTATCCAACTGCCATAAACGAAAAGATGGATATTAGAAAAGCTGAATCCGATATATTCATCAACTATTCCTGATCCAAGCAAAAATGAAACAAAAACAATAATTAAGGCTTCAAATGAAGTAAAACCCATGTTATTAAAAGCTTTGGTTATAATTAAATATCCAAAATACAGAGCCAAAAGAGGAAGAAGAATATAAAGAATATATGCGCTTATTTGAGTTAATACAGATGTAGCGAGCATAATTAATTTTTTGGATGAAAAAACTATTTATAAATTTAGTGACAAAATACTTCGTTTATATGCTGTAAAAGTAGTATTGCGCGCTTTAAATTTTGTTTTTACTCAATATAAAATTAGGGGGCAGATAAAACAATCTCGTTTATATTTGTATCATTAAATTTAAAACATTTGGCACATTAATTAAATACACTGGGTTCTAATAAATATACATTAGGTAAACAACACTAATTGTTCTATAATTTTACTAGTATTCAACAACTTGATTTATTGTACTATTTTGTACAAAATATTAAGAGAAACATATATATAATAGAGTAACATATAATGTTTAATAGAATAGAATCGGGGGTAAAAAAATATGAATCATAAAAAAGTTAGAATAGAAGCTGTTGTGTTAACTGTGCTACTCTTGGGAGCAATGTTTTTAGTTCCAGCAAGCTCTGTAGAAAACGATATAGAAGAAAAATCTCTTGTAGAAACATATAGATCTATTAACAATAAACCATATGATAAGGTGGTAGATCCTGGGCCTTTTATACTTGATAGAAAATACATATTAGATCCAGAACCTGCACCACTTGATAGAAGTAACAACGATGATGTAGGAACGAGAAAGGATGCCGGTGATAAGCTTACTCGTTCAACTGCTATTTATCCTGGTGAACTTGTTGATAATACACCAGGAAGAGGAGTAACCGGTGAACTCGATTCTAGTGATGAAGATTGGTTCGATTTTTCGGTTTGTATCGGTCAAGATATTGATATTACTATGACTCTACCTGGAACTGCTGATTTTGATCTTGCTCTTTGGGATGAGACAGAAACTATGAAAGTTTCATCTTCAAACGTTGGTAATGGTGTGGCGGAATCTGTATTCTTCACCGCTGAGTATACCGGCTTTTATTATATGGCGATCACTTATGCTGCTGGGGGTAGTGGTCAGTATTCGTTTGATGTTGACCTGTCAGACCAAAACGATGCTAACACTGGTGATGATGCGGGTAATACCTTTGCTGATGCTGTTCTCATTACTCCAGATACCTACAGCGGGTATCTTGACATGGACGACCCATATGATTGGTACAAATTTGTGGTAGATCCGGGAGATGGCATTCATTTTAATCTAGAAATGTATGACACTACTGATCTATCTGATTTTGATATTTTGTTGTACAATCCAAGCGAAGAGTTAGTACATTATGAAAAGTATTATTATGATGATGAACTTCTCTATCCTGCCGATGTATCAGGAGAATGGAGAGCGAAAATAGAGATCTTTCCAGGATGGGTTGATGCACCGGAGCCAACTGAGTGGAAGTATTATAATTATGGTTCAGGTGCATATAATCTTGAATTTGCCATAGATGGGAGTGCTCCTGCTCCACCAGGTCCAATACCTCAACCTCAGATTACGCCAATGACTAAAACTTTCATTATTAACAACGATCCAGATAGCAACAATGATGAGTATGGATATATTGCATCTATACCAGCGTGTAACTATTTAGAAGGCAGTGATCGATATCTAGCACCTATTGTGTATGATGGGGATGATACATCAACCAATTATTTTGATACCGAAGATTACCGTGGAGTTGTTGATGATACTACCGATTATTTACTGGAAGACTGGAATGATTATTTGACTTCACATGGTGATTCTGCTACTGAGTACACTGTTCCTGCTGACCCTATTGAGGCAGCAGCTGAAATTGCAACAAATAACTGGGTTTCATCAGATCTTGCGGTTGTGGCAGTTGATGGAAGTGACTTTGAGGATGAGGTAAAACAGGTATTTCAAAAGACAAAAACACTGAAACGTACCGCAGACGTAACAGAGATATATAGTGATGATCCTAAATTAGCTGGAGCTTTTGGCTATCCAATGCTCATAGGTCCAAAGTGGGGTGCACTTAAAGTCGATGTTTTTGACATAACAGCCAGTGGCGGTGATTCTAATGCAGCTCAAATTACCCAAGTTTTTCCACAATTTATGGATCAAGGTGGCGATTGGTGGCCTGTCCCCTACGATGGAGCGGGTGATTCCTTTGACCTATATTATCCCCTTACCCAATGGGGCATATGGTCTGCCAGCTCACAATTAACATCAACTAGCTGGGACACGATGCGCATTACAAAATTAGCCGGTCATAGATATAAAATAAATATAGGCGCTGCTGATGCAGATTCAGCTTTGAAGGTTACTGTATCAACTGATACTGAATCTGATCTGCAGGTATTTCTTGTCGATCCACAGGGACATATTCGTGCTCCTGATATTCCTCAATGGACTGGCCCAGTTCTTCCAATTCATGAGTGGTATGGATATCATAATCCACCTGTTAATCCGTGGAGAGCTTGGGAGCCAGAGGATCATCTTGATTGTTCTGCTGAAGTCCTTCATCCTGAACAGGGAAAATGGACTGCCATTGTTGTGCCACGATATGAGGATGAAGGTTCAACAAAATACACTATTACAGCCGAGTTAAGAAAGATCAATCCAAAGAGGGCTGATGCAGCTGTATCTGCTGCAAACGCTGCGGTTATCGCTTCACAAGAACATGCACCTTTATTGTACGTAACTGAAGACAGCATACCATCTGAGACACAGAGTGCATTTACTGCGCTTGGTGTCACTAAAGTCATATTTGTCGAAAGGGGCGGAATTGGTAGCGGTGTGAGTGGTCTTCCAACTCTTGAAGCAGATCTAACAACAATGCAGGAAATAATTGACTACATTAAGGCCTATCCTTCTTCTGAAAACTATATTACCATTACCTCAATTAAATCAGGAGATGGCTACTTCGCACCAGCAGCCATGCTCGCAGCGTACCATGGATCGCCAGTTCTTCGAATAGGTGATGCTCCAGGTAATCCAGCAGGGTTAGCAGATAGAATAGAGACCTGGAGACTCTGGAAAGGTGATTATTATCACGGATCTCGTGCTCCTGGTCATTTACCTGTTCATGACGAGCCAATAGAGGAGATGAGTCAGCTATCGCTCGCTATCCAGTTGTTTAAGTTTTTTATGGGGTGGGAGGATGAACATCCACCTATCGGCTTGGATGCAAAGAGATACTGGAACGAAGAACTTCACGATAGCATTCATGATTGGATTGCTGGTTATGGACTTGATCTTTCTGGACAAGATGGATACTGTTTTGTTGCACCACGAGATGACATTTATCTCCCGGCACATGCCGTTATGATGGGGAACAACTCGTACGCAGGTCATATCCCTGGGTTAACACCTGCTTATATCTCAGCAATTATTGTAAGGAATATCTTGTATCCAGCGTTGATATTTGCAAATGAAAATAGAGATGTTACTACTACCATGTTGATGAATTATCCTGATGGTGGATCATGGACGACAAATGATGGTGTTTCTCATATTGCTTATTCAAGTCGAGTACTGAAAAAGGTGTTTAGCACTCACGGTAGAACGTTTGATGGACATTCTCTTTGGGATGCTCATCTGGAACGGATGAATGATGGTGCTAGTGTCTTTTACTACTCTGGACATGGAACGGGTGGAAGCGGTCAATCAGCACAATATATTGAGGGCCCCCCCCAAGGTAACTATCCTTCTCAGATTTGGTGGGATTCATGGCGTGGATATTCTTATGATAGTTGGAAGATGCCGCGTAAAAATGGACGGGTGTGGTATAATCCTGAGCCGCCAATGCTATATGACATTATACATTACGACCATGTAGATGGAAATTATGAAAACCTACGAAGCAACGCAGTCTTCTACATGTCATGTTCTACTCAGGATGCATTCGGACCATTGGTCTTCCTTGATCACGGAGCAGTCTTAAATTATGGAAATGCAGGATCTGGACTTTGCCCACAGGCAGATTTGCAGGATGATTGGTTCTTTGAGGATGCAATGGTATATGGAACACCAGTAGGTCCAGCATTTGCGAAAACCGTCTGGTTACACTTCAGAGATTTCACAACCGGTGACCCAACATCAATGTATGGCTCATCATCCCTTTACCCAATTACAACTGTACAGTGCATATACGGCGATCCAAACCTTATCCTATATAGTCCAGAGTGGACATCACCCATACCAGTAGATTAAACCATCTACTGCCCTCTCTTTTTTTATTTTTAGTTTCTCTATTTTTCTATTTATATGATAGCAGTATGCATTTTAAATTATCAATTAGAATGGCTTTTTTAAACGAAAAACTCTTTATTTTCTCAAGACAAAAAATATCAACCAAAATTATCGTTTATTTTTACCTTCATTAATCCTGAAATCTCCATAGTGCATCTTTCCTAAAACATAAAGAGGTATAATAAATAATGTAATTTAGGTTAGTGCATAAAGATAAAGTTCTCACCTAAATCTTTAGTTACTGCTCAATTACTTTTTTAAACTTGTATCCGTAATAGATTGCACCTGTGCTACCATCTTGCCTTATTTTCCTGAAAGTACTTTCTACTTTCATGCCGATTTTTACATCATCAATATTGCAATCTACGATCTGAGCTGTTATTTGCGGACCTTCATCTAGTTTGATAATTGCAATTGGATATGGAACTTGTTCTTCGAAATCTTCAGAGCTCACATGGATGATTGTATAAGTTACTATTTCTCCTTTCCCATTAAGTTTTATGTCTTTCATCTTGCCCATGCTTTTCCTTCTGCAATAAGGACATGACTCTCTAGGTGGGAAAAAAATTCTTTTACAGGATCCACACTTATTTCCTATGAAATTATACCTTTGTGGGATTTCTCTCCAAAATCTTGCAACTCCCTCACCCATTTACATCGCCTCCAAGATATGAACAGCACAACTAGCACCAGATCCACCTACATTATGCGCTAGTCCTATTTTTGCATCTTTAACTTGTCTTTTCTCAGCTTCTCCCCGTAATTGTAAGGTAACTTCCACTACTTGAGCTACACCAGTTGCTCCTACAGGATGACCTTTGGCTTTAAGCCCACCGCTTGTGTTTACTGGTAATGATCCATTCAAAGTTGTGATCTTATTCTCTATTGCTTTGCCCCCTTCTCCTTTTTTTACAAAGCCAAGATCTTCAATTGCACATATTTCTGCAATCGTAAAACAATCATGTACCTCTGCAAAATCAATGTCCTTTGGCGTTAAGTTCGCCTGTTTATAAGCCATCCTTGAAGCATAAACCGTTGAGTCTAACGTACAGATATCTCTTCGTGCATGAAGAGCAAGTGAATCTGAGGCCTGTCCAGATCCAATTATTTTGACTGGTTTATCGATGTACTCTTTTGCTTTATCAGCTGCACATAATATGATAGATGCGGCTCCATCAGTTACTGGGGAACAATCCAGTAAGCCAAGAGGGTATGCAACAGTTGTAGCATTCATCGCTTGTTCTATGGTTATTTCTCTTTGATACTGTGCATAGGGATTTAACGCACCGTTAGCATGGTTTTTCACTGCAACTTGAGCGAGTTGTTCTTTTGTTGTTCCATAATCATGCATGTGTTTTGTTGCAATCATAGCATATAATCCGGGGAAAGTTGCACCAAAGAAAGCTTCCCACTCTTGATCTGCGGCTGTTGCAAGTGTTTCTGTAGCAGAGGCACCTACTACATCATTCATTTTTTCCATACCTCCAACTACTACGATATCGTTCATACCTGACGCAATAGATAAATATCCCTGTCGGACAGCTAATCCACCTGAAGCACAAGCACTTTCAATCCGAGTAGAAGGGATATGTGTATTCGAAAAACCTGATGCATCTGCTACCAAAGCTCCCACATGTTCTTGACCAACAAATCGTCCTGAACTCATGGATCCAACATACATTGCATCTATTTCCTTTCCTTCTATCCCTGAATCAAGTATGGCTTTCGCTCCGGCTTCTGCTATTAACTGTCTAAATGATTTATCCCATAGTTCTCCGAATTTTGTCAGCCCAACTCCAATAACTGCCACATCTCTCATTTTATCACTCCCAGTATAAAAGATCGGTAACTTTTGCATACGTTCCATAATCAATATATTCTTTATCTTCAACCATTTGAAAAACAGAGGGGGCATTCTCTCTTAACAAATTGTTCATCTTTTCAGTAACAGATATATCAAAACCATCACTTCCTGCTCCCGAACCATAGCTTGTAAGAAATATTCTATCCCCTGGCTTTGCAACATCTAATACTGATGCTAACCCTACTAATGAGGCTCCTGAGTAGGTGTTACCAATGTAAGGAACAATCAGTCCTTGTTTTATTTGATCGTGTGTAAAACCAAGTTTTTTGGCAACGCTTACAGGGAATTTACCATTGGGCTGATGAAAGATTGCATAATTGTAATCCTCTGGTTTTGTACCTGCTATCTGCATAAGGTTAGTTGCACAGTTTGTTACATGCTTAAAATACGCTGGTGCTCCAGTAAATCGTCCGCCATGTGATGGATATTTGCTCTGTGCCCTTCTCCAGAAATCCGGTGTATCTGTGGTAAAAGAATATGTGTGATTGATGTTTGCTATAACATTATCCTTACCTATGATAAAGGCAGCACCTCCTGCTGATGCTGAGTATTCCAAGGCATCTCCTGGAGCGGCTTGAGAAGTATCTGCACCCACTGCTAACCCATATTTTATCATTCCTGCTTTGACAAATGCACAACAGGACTGAATAGCAGCAGTTCCTGCTTTACAGGCAAACTCATAATCTGCCACCATTAAATCAGGCGTTGCACCAATTGCTTCTCCAACAATTGTCCCAGTTGGCTTTACCGCATAAGGATGCGATTCACTTCCAATATAAATAGCACCAATATCTTGAGGATTAATATTGCATCGCTTCAATGCTGCACGGGTTGCTTCAACACTTATGGTGGCGGTGTCCTGATCTATAGAAGGAACTGATTTTTCGTTTATCCCCAGTCCCTTGCTTATTGTTTTACCGTCTTTCCCCCATACAGATGCAATATCTTCTGTTTTTATTCTCCATCGAGGTATATTCGCCCCATAACTGACTATCCCTATTTTATCCATAATAGCCACAATGTGGGCAAAACAAAATTTAATATTTAAAATTGCCGATTAATTTTTCGATAATCGTCGTATGTATGTTATCCTGATAACGAAATTTTTTTACCCTTTTTCAAGGCATCAACCGATTCATCAGCAGCTTCAGCAAGTTTCTCTTTATCAAATAATTCCTTTTGAGCTTTGATATTTTGATTTCGTAGAATTTCTTTTGATTCTTGCCAACGCTTCCTTCTATCTTTTTTAACGGACATTATCTTTGAGAGCATTTCCATGGCTTTCTCATGATGTTTCTGTGCTTCCTCTCTTATTTCAACATACTTTTTATGTTTTTTATTCGACTCATTTATAGAAGCAGATATTCCTGTTACAAATTTCATATACTCTTCATGCTTTTTCTGACTTTCATTATAATATTTCTGAACTTTTTCATGTTCTTCATCTGCTTTCTTAAAAAGCTCAGTAATAGTATCATCAGTATCCGAGAGATCAGTCTCAATCAGTTGTTGTTTTTCCAGCTGCTTTTTACCTTTATTATATTCTTCTCTTTTTACTTTTATCTGGTCAATTAATTCATTTTCTTTCTTGGTGTTCATAGGAACTGTTTCTTGTTTATATTCCAGCATCTGAACATCTGCCTTCAGTTCCTCGATTCTTAAAGGCAAATTTCTAATAACATCTCCTCTTTTCTTCTGTTTAGCTTTAATTAGTTCTTTTGCCTGCTGTTGAAGTTTGTTTCTCATCTCTTTGTGTTGCCTCATTTTAGAGACAAGTCCATCTCTTTCTCCTTTGTTTTTCTTCATCTGCTCTGTGATTTCTTTTCGCTTATCATTGAGCATATCCCTCTCTTCACGAACAAGTTTTGCAATGTCGTTCAGTTCGTTTCTTTTTTGTATTACACTCTGATATTTTTTTTCGGCATTTTTCAGTTGTTCTTGTTGTTCTCTCTTTTTAGATCCATCTTTTACCACTAGAAGCACACCCTTTTGATACCTAAATTATTTCCTATTATATATTATTACTGTTCTATTGCTTTTATGTGCAACTTATTTTTACCTTTGATAGCAATCCAAGGCATTCTAATATCAGCATATCCCCCACTTGGAATAGTTACCTCTACTTTATTCTTTTCCTTGTTATTCAAATTCAATACTGCATTAACATTTCTTGCCGTGATATTTCCTTTATTTTCTAATTTAAAAGAAGTTATTATTCTATCGCCCTTTTTGAATTTTTTTGGCCAAGTAAATATATCGGTAATTTTTAGTAGCGTCTTACCATCTTTTACCATGGTCATTATGGTTATTTCTTCTGATTTTTGTTTACCTAAAATGTTAACTTTTACTTTAGTCTCTGTCCAATCATTGGGCTCTGTAAGTTCCGTTGGCTTAACAGTTAACAATACTGTTTTTGATTGACGAGCTCCTATTGTAATCTTTTCTGTTTCTATTGATTTTTCCCATTTAGGCGATGAGGGATTTTCGTTTGAGAATATTTCATATGTTTGAGTTTTTCTAGTCGGATTCTCCAGGGTGATTTCAAAACTGGCTTCATCATCGGGATCAATTTCTTTTATACGTTCTGTACATATGATATTTACAGATTTTCTTGTCAATAATAATGCAAGTATTATTATTATGAACAAAATTATTATCATCAGTATAGCCGCTAATGCAATAGGGGCATAGGAACCAAACAATTCATCGAAGCCTAAAGCATTTGATGCAGACTCAAAAAATTCGTATATACTCTCTAAAAAACTTAGACCAAGAACATTCACTGTTACGTTTATTGTAGCAAACGCCTCACTATCACTATCGGAAGTAACGGTAAATGTAATGATGTCAGATTCAAAAGTAGTATTCTTAGGTACACTTACTATTGCAAAAATTTTCTCAGGCTTTGTTTTTTCCCTTATCTCTAAATCCATAACTGAATCGGTATGTTTAATCTCCCAATTATTTTTCGATGTGACAGTTATCGTATAGCTGTCTACATCATCTACTGCACCTGTATTCTTATTTTCAATAATGAAGTAGAATGTGTCGTTTTCACCTTTTTTAATGTTTTTACTTTCAGTACTGACCACTATATTCACATCATATTCTATTGCATCTTCTGATACCTCAGCTGATGCTGTTTGACGATCAATACCTGTCTTACCACTTACGACAAAGGTCATGTCGATGGTGTCACCATAGGCTTTCTTCTCGTTATCTGTTGAGTTGACAAAGATAGACACTTCAGCAGTTCCACCTGCTGATATATCTATTGGCTGATCTCTAGCAATTGTAACTTTCCAGTCGCCTTCTTTATCTTCTGAAACGTTAATATAAATATCATCATCGTACTTGCTTGTGATGTTTAGGGTGTACTTAACGCTTCCACCTGGCACTATTTTCCCATCTGATGGATCGGCTACAGCATCTATTTTAATATGGTCTGTCTCATCAAATGTTACAGTCAGAGAAGACGGATACTCAGGTGAGTCATATAACAATTTAGCATACCTACGAAAACCTAGAAGCCCAAACTTTGTATCATTAGCAGAAACCTCTAATCTCAAACTATTGTCATGTACTATTTCACGATTTAAATCATCAAAAGTAAATATTGTCGGTTCACCTGGTTTCAAGCGCCGAAATGTCCTATCAAATTCTTCTACTGAGGAACCAATCTCAGTTTCACCATCAAACAACGATACTGTTATTTTGATTTTTCCCCTTAATAAGTTAAGAATCCGCGTTAAATCGCGATGATCTATATATAATCTGGCTACAGCTTTCTTCAATATTTTGTTTCTTTCAAGATTTGGTCCATCCCATCTTCCAGGTTCTTTTGATAACTTAATATCTAATGGGTTTTCTTTTGTTGGTTTTTCCACATCCATTTTATTTTCTTCGTGTAGGTAATACATATATGTGTTTTCATCTTCACTAGGTAATCTAAATTCTAAAGTTACAGATGAAGGATGGGCTACTGAGTCATAAACAAAAGAGGATGATACTATTGCGTTAAAGAATTCGGCAAAGTCTCTTAGAGTAATATTTATTTCAGATCCCTCGCTTTCATTGAGAAATAACTTGATTGATTCACCGATTGATTGTACTCTCGGGAATTTATCCCTATTACTTAAGATATTTGCTACTGTACCTATGAGATTCTTTATGTCCTCTTCTGATCTTTGCCTTATAATTCCGCCCCTTTCTACCATCCAATGAATTGTTTTATTGCTTGGTACGATTTCTACGGAAAAACTTAATTCATCTTCAGGTTTAAGAGAAAAGTCAACATTCTCGATAGTTATGGTATGGGGTTGTGGTATATTGCGAATCTTCTGCGTTAGGGTAAATGTTTTATTAGCAATCACTTTATTATTGAGATAAAGTTTGACTTCTATATTGTCCCTGAATTTTGGCAGTAATGGTCGCATATTTGGTAAAAAATAGAGATTATATGTAACATCTCCCTTGACATCGACTGATTCTTCACCTAAATAAAAATATGATTCTCTTATTTTAAAGGGATTTGCAAAAGCAAGATCTTCACCTAACAATTCCAAAAGTTCTTCTATTGTCAAACCTGTCTCGTTTAATAAGTCTTGAAAATCTGGATCGTTGATAATTTCATCTAAAATTGATTGCATTTCAATATAGAGAAACCATGCAAAAACCCAGCCGGGAAACTCTTTGCTAGTTATCTTTGGAGGCAAGATTGAATCATTTATTTTTGTTGGAGGATTTTGGTCGATAATTCCTTCTAATAGATCAAAATCGGATTCATGAAAATAGAAAGTAGTTTCTCCTGTTGATGGATCTCCGCTGACTATTGGAACAATATTCAAAGCTGGTAATAATGAAACTAAGACTAAGATAACTGATATTAGAGTTGCTCTTAGTGGCCTGTTTGAATGCATATATTCACAACCTCGGTAACTATTATCAAACCGGTTAATATATAAATGTTTGTTTACAACAGTTACCATTTTTCATAAAATATAATATGTCTAATATTTAATAAATATTGTGGGAGTGTATTCCATATGGAAAATCAAAAATATAGTTAACGTAAAGTTAAATCAAAGATTTCTTTCTAAGCCATTCTAAATCGCTAATATACAAACTACGTATGTCAGTCACACCAAACTTCAACATTGCAAGCCTTTCCAAACCAAGGCCCCAAGCAAGTACCGGGTTTTCAACTCCAATTGGTTCTGTAACTTCTGGTCTGAAAATGCCACTCCCGCCTAATTCCATCCATTCGTCATTCCAGAAAACCTCGACTTCCATACTAGGCTCTGTATATGGGAAATAGCCGGGTCTAAAACGGATCTTTTCAAAACCTATTCTTTTATAAAATTCTTTTAGAACACCTATTAATTGTCTAAAGTTGGTATCTTTCTCATGAACAATACCTTCGATCTGATAAAACTCGGGCAAATGAGTAGCATCAATGTTCTCCTTTCTAAAAACACGTCCTATGGAGAAAACCTTGGAAGGTGGTTTTGGATTGTTATAAAGATAACGAATTGTATTAACTGTTGTGTGGGTTCTTAATAGAGCTCGTTCACCCTCAATTCTAGAAAATTCATAGCCCCAACCCGTTGAAGAGGTAGTGCCACCGTTTTCGTGCACCTTTGCGATTTCATTTAACAACTGTTTCTCTTCAATTTTTATTTTAGATGGGGTTTTACAATACAAGGTATCTTGCATCTCCCTTGCTGGGTGATCCTGAGGAATAAATAGCACATCCATATTCCAGAAACAAGATTCAACAAAATCCCCTTGGATCTCCTGAAATCCCATTTCTAAAAATATCTGTCTGATTTTGGATATTAGATCGACCAAAGGATGTGGCTTTCCTCCATAAACTGCAGGTGCAAATGCATTAATGTCATAGGGTCTGATAATATTGCTTTTCCATTCGTTGTTTTTGATGATAGATGAAGTTACCTGAGAAATTTCATCTTTAATTTCAAAACCTTTCTCAAGTGCCTTTTTACCATTCTCTGTTAAAAGTATAGTACTAGTAATAATATCTTTCTCCTTAATTACATTCTTTCTAGATAACAATGAATTGATTTTATTTTTACCAATCTCTATATTGTCGTTTTCTTTCAGAAGTTGAAGTGTTTTCTCATCATCACTCTCTTCAATAAGTGCTTTTTTTCCTTTTTCTGTAATTTCTAAAAAAGTTTCTTTATCTTTTCTTATGTTTGCCCAATCGTTCTTTTTAAGCCAGCCAATGGCAATTGGTATTTCGTTTTTTTCTAGAGAAACAGCAAGGTCTTTTAAGATTGTTTTTCCTTTTTTTTCATAAATTAATTTTAATGCTCTTTTCTCTGGCAATCCTTTTTCTAAAAAACGTTTTCCTTCTTTGCCTAAAGAATAAACAGTTTTTATGTGTTCTTCAATACTAACTAATTTCTTTGATTGAAGCCATGAAGAGGCGTTCATAACTTCTACTTCTTGATTAAAATCGCCGTTTTTCAAGATATCTTCTGGGGATCCTTTTCCGTTAAGTTTTTTGAGAGTTAAAAGTACTTTTTTCTCGTTTTGAGATAGCTCTTTAATTGTTTTATCAACATCCATCTGAATCCGAAATCAAATAAGTATGTAATAAAACCTACGGAAGAGTCGTAAACAAAATCAACTAATATAAATTCGGGAGAAAATCTAATTATCTATTGTTGTAAACATTTATATAACCTAACTTTATATTATTATATAGGGGATTGAAAAATGAAGAAAAATATGAATGAAAAAATAAAATTTGTTTTAAGCCTAGCTGTATGCATATTATTTGTAACAACAGCTTTTTCTGTTTCAACAGGGGAGAGTATTGACACGATTAACGACAAAACAGGATCGGATATGCCTGCTTTTTCTGATACATCTAGTCATATACGTATAGATTCGCTTGATGCCCAGAAAGTTGCATCCAAATTGAAGTTCGACGGATTTGATGTATTGCATGGAACAGTGACTACGACCTCTCTGGAGTTAATCGTTACCCCTGGAGAACTGACACAGTTGAAGGGGCAGGGATATAAGCCAGTTATGTTGGAAAAGGGTCGGCCGTTTCGCGAGATCCAAACCGAGCGAGGAGCAGGTCCCCTTCCGCCGCCACCTGGCTATCCAGATCTATCCCAAATCTATGCAGAAATGACTGCTGCAGAAACTGCCTATCCATCGATATGTAAGATGGTTGATCTTACAACTGCATACGGCGTCTCTCCTACTTTCGAGGATCGAAATCTGTACGCCATCAAAATCTCTGACAATGTGAATCAGGATGAGGACGAGCCTACGTTTTTAATGGTAAGCTGCCATCATGCTCGGGAAATTGTCACTCCTGTAATTGCGTTGTATGCCATCGAGCAACTTACCACAGAGTATGGATCAGATCCGCAAATTACTACATTAGTTGATGAATACGAAATCTGGATTTCTCCAGTTTGGAATCCTGATGGTTATGTTCATGTTTTCAACGTAGACAACATGTGGCGGAAGAACAAATTTCCTCCTGATGGAGTTGATCTTAACCGAAATTACCCATTTGGCTGGAATGGCGGATGTTCAGGAAGTACAGATCCTTATTCAGAAACCTATAAAGGTCCTAGTTCTGCATCTGAGCCCGAGACACAGACAATGATTGCCTTTAGTAATGACAGACATTTTACTAAGGTAGTAGACTACCACTCCTATGGTCGTGAGGCTCTTTGGGGATACGATTCTTATTGCCACAGTCATCCTTTTGATTCCTTCCTTCAGTCTGAAGCTGTACAGTTATCCACGGCTTCCGGTTATGGAGGAAGCGTACGAGGCCCAAGTGCAGAAGGTGAAAACTACGAGTGGCAGCTGTGGACGAACGGATCTTATGCTAACTTAATTGAGACCCACACCCAGTTCCAACCAAGTTACGCTAGTGCTCAGACCGAGGCTGCTTTGGTTTGGCCGGGCGCTTTGTGGATGCTCGAACGGCCTATCCCGCTGAGCGGGCATGTAACAGATTCGATCACAGGACAGCCGCTGGAAGCAACGATTGACCTAATTGGAGTCACCTTCCCTAATGGTGAAGAGTTCAAGAGTGAAAGTTCCTTTGGCCGTTATCATTTATTCCTCCCTGCAGGTAGCTATACCGTTAATTTTTCGGCACCTGACTACACTAACCAAAGTCATCAAGTAACAATAACACCTGATGGTGCCGAAATTCTTGATATTCTGCTTGTACGGGATAATAATCCACCGGAAGCACCAGACATAGATGGTCCCACCAAAGGAGACGTGGGGAAGGAGTACGAGTTTACAATCATGACCACGGACCCTTTAAATGAAGATGTATATTATTGGATAGAATGGGGGGACGGAACAATGGAAGAATGGATTGGACCTTATGCTTCTGGTGAGAATGTAACCGCAAGTCACACATGGACTGAAAAAGGAACGTATTCTATTAGAGGAAAAGCCAAGAACGCCCTAAATGCAGAAGGCGCCTGGTCAGAACCTTTTAATATTACGATTTTTGCACCTGAACTTGATGCAGGCTTTATCACTGGTGGTCTCCTCAAAGTAAACGCAGTTATCAAAAATATAGGTGGCGCTGAAGCAACCGACATTGATTGGAGCATCACCTTGGAAGGCGGTATTATACTTCTTGGTGGAGAAACAACAGGCACGACTCCAAGTATTCCTGACGGTGGCGAAGTAATAGTTAGTTCATCGCTAATATTGGGATTCGGAAATACAAAAATAACGGTTACTATGGAAGAGCCACATGGATCTTCAGATACCAGAGAACAAGGTGCAAAGGTATTGCTGATCTTTATCAAGGTTGACCCTAGTGGTGGTATATAATACTATAAATTAGAAGATTGGTACAATTCCCAGTCTTGTGCCTGGGACATCAGAAACAGTAAAGTCTCTTGTCTTTGGATTTGGCAAACCAACAATAACTGTAACTGTTGCAGATAAGATAGAGGAAAAAAACGCCTTAATACTTCTGTTTTTTGTACTTGGGGTATCTTAGCACTATGCATTCCTTTCTCCTTTTATTTTATGATAATTTCAGAAAAATAAGGTTATTTTTTATAAAAATTTATATACTATAATGTCTTATATTATTTTGATAAAAAAGGGGCTAAAATATGAAGAAAGAATTGTTGTCGATTCTAGTTGGAGGTCTCATTGTTTTAACCGTCGTTAGTGCCTGTTTTACAGCAGGTGCAGCACTGGGCTCACATCGAATAGAAAAAGATAGATCAATACCATTGCAAAAGATTGGTACGGGTACTATAAAAGGAACAGTTACCAATCAGAATGGTAATCCTGTAGCTTTTGTGAGAGTAGCAGCATTTGGCAACAAGTCAGATGGTGGTAGAGAATTTGGTTTCGCTATTACACACCTATTAATAAACGGTAAAGGCACATACGAAATGCAAGTTGAACCAGGTAGGTATCTATTTGTCCGAGCTGCTAGATTACCTTTATATATAGGTGCATGGGCCGGCCCCATCTATGTGAACGATGGAGAAACAGTAACTCTTGATTTATCTATCACATATATCGGTCCTAAAGTTACTCATGTTCCCACTCATGTTACCCAATCCAAAGTCACTGGTAATGTCTACACTACCTATGCATCCCAAAGCCAGACTGCTGGAATGAATCAACTCTAAAACCAATGCTTTCATCAATTACAATTTTCAATAGGATACTATATCTTTAGTGATAAACCAAATTTCTCTTTATTTTTTTCGAGTATTATTTCATATTAGCACAGATTCTACTGTAGAAATACTTGACTTTTATAAGTACATCAATAATCTGAAGAAATCATCGGATAACGGATAAAAAGGTGACGCAAAATTGTATCGTGGAATTAATTTTTATAGGAAAAGTGTATTATCACCTTCAATTGGGCTCGTAGCTTAGGTTGGTTGGAGCACCCGGCTGATAACCGGGAGGTCGAGAGTTCAAATCTCTCCGAGCCCATACGTCTTTTCTTATGGTATAATAGATAGTTTAATACCATGAACCAATATCATAAATCAAATGAAAGAAATCACTTCTTGGCTTAATAACAGTTTATACATTGCTCCTTTATCACCTGCATGTAAGATGTGTGCACAAGGTTCAAAAATGGTGGTGCTGGCGACAGGCCTATGCCCTTCTAAATGTTTTTACTGTCCTTTGAGCTTTAAAAAAGGTGGAAAGGATCGAATATTCGCTAATGAATGGGAGTTAGACAACGAAGATGACACAAAAAAATTGATTCGTGAAGCAGAGTATATTGATGCAACTGGGGCTGGCATTACAGGAGGGGATCCGCTGATTGTTTGGAAAAGAGTAAAAAAATATATATCTCTTTTGAAAGATGTATTTGGATCCGAATTTCACATTCATTTATATACATCGGGTCTCAAAAATGCAGATCGCATAGTGGAGCTTGCCTCCGTTGGACTTGATGAAGTAAGATTTCATCCATTTCCTGAATACTGGAGTGATATGGATAATAGCCCAATAAAAGTTTCAATTAAAAATGTGTTAGATACACAAATAGATGTTGCATTGGAAATACCTGTCATTCCAGATATGGAAGAAGAAATGTTTTCTCTAATTAAATGGGCAGATGATAATGAATTACGTTGGGTCAATCTAAATGAACTTGAATATTCTGAGAGAAACTGTGAATCGTTAAATAATAAGAATTATGTAGCTAAGGATGATATTTCTGCAGCGGTTAAGGGTAGCCAAGAATCTGCTATTGCTGTTTTAAATATGGCAAATAACGAAGACTTTGACATAGGGGTCCATTATTGTTCAGTTTCTTTCAAAGATGGTATTCAACTCAAAAATAGGATAAAGCGTAGGGCACGAAATATTGCTAAAGAATATGAAGTTATAACAGACGAAGGAACAATAATTAAAGGCGCGATATACAAACAAGATGCACCTTTAGATCAATTATTTACCTCATTGAAAGAAAAATATGATATCCCAGAAAAATTTATTTTTTTAAACAAAGAAAAAAGTAGGATTGAAATTGGATTATGGATTTTAGAAAAAATTGCTTTTGAACTTAAAATGAAGGGATGTAAATGTTTTATGGTGGAAGAATACCCGACTGCTGATAGATTAGAAGTTGAAAGAATTCCATTGCCAATTTAAAAAATAGAAAAATGATAACACTGTTTTTTTCCTGAAAAAGATTTTTATATGGGCCCTACATTCCAACTTTACATTCCTTAAGGAAAAAAATCGATGAAAGCTCTGAAAGGAGGCTAAAATATGGCTATGTATATAAGATTTCGAGCATCAAAAGAAATGCAAGATTTAGCCTATGAATTGATAGAAAAGGCTCGAGATAGTGGGAAGATAGGAAAAGGTGCAAATGAAGCAACAAAACATGTAGAAAGAGGCCAGGCAAAGCTTGTTGTAATGGCTGAGGATGTTTCTCCAGAGGAGATTCTTGCTCATATGCCAATATTGTGTGAAGAAAAAAATATTCCATATACTTATGTTCCGAGTAAAGAAGAGTTGGGTAATGCAGCAGGTTTGGGAACTTCTACAAGTGCAGTAGCTGTTATCGATCCCGGAAAAGAAAAAGATATGATTGAGAACATTGTTAAAAAGATAGGTGCATTAAAGAAACAGGGCTAGAATTATGATAGAAGGAACCCCTTGTGAGATAGTAGAAATTATTGACAGAACAGGGATGGCTGGTGAAGCCTCTCAAGTGAAGGTTCGAGTTTTGGATGGAAGAGATAAAGGTAAAATTATAACTCGTAACGTTATGGGGCCAGTTCGATTAGGCGATATCTTAATGTTAAATGAAACTCAACGAGAAGCAAAGAAACTAGGTGGGCCAAAATAGAGGTTATTTTTCATGGTAGAAAGAAGGAATTGCTCGTTTTGTGGGAGTGAAATCGAACCTGGAACTGGAAAAATTTTTGTTAGAAAAGATGGTACCGTACTCTATTTTTGTAAAAACAAATGTCATAAGAATATGATAAAATTAAAACGTGTTCCTAGACGGGTAAGATGGAGCAAATACCACTCAAAATGATAGTAGTTGATGAAAAATTGATATTGCACCATTCTAATATTTAAATAAAAATTGACATATTTTTCCTAAAGAATATTAAATTGTCGGTTTTGTTTTATATTATCTCTATATTTTTGATAAATAAATTTTAAATACAAGTTGAAATATATTTTCCATACAGAACATTTAAATAAATAGAAAGTATTATATATACACAGAATAGTAAAATAAAATGAATTTGAAAAAGGATAAATGGGGGATACCATGAAAAAAAAAGTAATTGGTATATTGATTTGTATAGGGCTAATATTAGCGGTTTTACCGGTTTCCGGAATCATTGATTATGATACAGGTTATTATTGGCAAAACCTTACCAGTAACAATCGTACTTCATTAACTGATTCAAAAACTGCGATGGAATCAGGAGGAAGGGCTAATCTGCCTCCTTACCAGCCAACCAATGCTTCTCCAGCAAATGGCTCTATAGATGTTTATTTTGATATGGATTTGAGTTGGACTGGTGGTGATCCTGATGGGGACCCCGTAACATATGATGTATATTTTGGTAATATTTCGTCTCCACCTCAAGTGTCAATTAATCAAACAAATACTACCTATGATCCTGGAATAATGAACTATAATACGACCTATTATTGGAAGATTATAGCATGGGATAACAATAGCGCTTTTAACGAAAGCCCTGTGTGGGAGTTTACTACAGAAGTAGAACAGAATCATCCACCGTATCAACCAAGTAATCCTAATCCAGCAAATGGCTCAACAGGAGTACGCCTTGATGCAGTTCTGAGTTGGACAGGTGGTGACCCTGATGGTGATCCAGTAACCTATGTTGTACACTTTGGAACAAATAGTACACCACCAGAGGTTGTTAACAATCAAACAGCTACTATGTACGCTCCTGGAATACTTAATAATAATACGACCTATTACTGGAAGATTATAGCATGGGATAACAATAGCGCTTTTAACGAAAGTCCTTTATGGAATTTTACCACAGGAATAAATCATCCGCCGTACCAACCAACCAATGCATCTCCGGCAAATGGTTCATCTGGCGTTGATATAAATGTGGATATAAGTTGGACGGGTGGTGATCCCGATCCTGGCGATACTGTTACTTATGATGTGTATTTTGGAACAAATAGCTCATCTCTACCTATAGTTTCCAATAATCAATCTGCCTCCATGTATGACCCTGGAACGCTTAATAATATTGAAACTTATTACTGGCAGATTGTTGCCTGGGATGATATTGGTGCCTCAGCAGAAAGCCCTATGTGGGAATTCACAACTGCAGGAAACCAACCTCCTTACCCGCCAAGCATAATATCTGGACCAGCCTTCGGAGGCCCAGGAATAAATCATAGCTTTTCAGCTATAACGTCTGACCCTGAAGGAGATGACGTTTATTACATGTGGGACTGGGGAGACGGTAACTTTAGTGGCTGGATAGGACCATTTGATATTACCAACCCTGTAGTAACAAGTTACAGTTGGAATGAGAGTGGAGTGTATGGAATAAAAGTGAAAGCAAAGGATATACACGATGAAGAGGGCGACTGGTCAGAAATATTTAATGTATCAATTTCAAAACAAATAGAGATTGAGAACCTCGAACCAGGTTTTATATATTTCCATATATTAACCTTTGAAAAATCTTATATATTCCTTAATGCGTTTGAAAAACTGGGAATTACAGGCATGATTTCTACTGGTAGCAGTTTATATGTAAACGCGACCGTCACCGAAGCAGTAGATTCTGTAAGATTTGAAGCTTTTCAAATTTTATGGAATATGAGTACAGAAGAATTGGATGACGATATGTCCGATGGCGCTGATGCATATATCACTCTTCCTTTCGGGCTTTTCAGAATAACAGCATATGCATATGATGCAGATGGAAACATGATAGACACTGATATCGTAGATTATTTACTATTATTCTTAAGAAGTTCGAGTGGCGGCGGAATGCTTGGTAAAGTACGACAGGTATTAGCAAATAGATTACTGAAATAAAGGCATTCTTGATCCAAAATACAGGGAAACTAATTAGCTGCTTCTACACTATTTTATATACTATCTTTTCATTATAAATTCACATTAATGAATAGGGGAGAAACTATGAAAGATGTAGAAATAAAAATCGTTGAAATAGAAAAATCTGATGATATAAATTTCATATTGGGACAAACCCATTTTATCAAATCTGTAGAGGATCTCTATGAAGCAATGATAACAATTGTTTCTAATGGGAAATTTGGCATTGCATTCTGTGAAGCAAGTGGAGCATGCAAAATAAGAAGTGAAGGAAACGATGAAGCACTTAAGAAACTTGCAGAAAATAATGCAAAGAGCATTGGAGCAGGGCACTCCTTCATAGTTTTCATGAAAGATTGTTTTCCGATAAACGTTTTAAACGCTATAAAAAACATTCCAGAGGTTTGCTCAATTTACTGTGCAACAGCTAATCCCACAAAAGTAGTAATAGCAGAGTCAAAAATGGGAAATGAGACAGGGCGAGGAATTCTTGGCGTTATAGACGGATTCATTCCAAAAGGTATAGAAAATAAAGAAGAAATTTCTTGGAGAAAGAAGTTTTTACGAGATATACAATACAAACTATAATCTAATGACCGTGCCTTCCAACAAGAGGAACAAAAACACAACCTCCAAGGTCCTTTGATAAGATATCTTCGCCTTTTTTTTCTATTAATTTTAGCTCACAAAACATTTTTCCAACAGGTATCAGAAGTTTTCCAGAATCTTTAAGCTGATTTAAAAGCGGTTGAGGTACTCCAGGAGATGCACATGTGACATAGATACGATCATATGGTTTGTATTTTTCAAAACCCTCAGAACCATCTCCAATTTCTACATTAACGCTTGTTATGCTTGCTTGTTTAAGGTTTTCTTGAGCTCTATTTGCAAGTTTTTCAAATCTTTCGATTGTGTACACATGACCTTTTTCTCCAACAAGGTAAGCTACAATAGCTGCATGGTAGCCAGATCCTGCCCCGATTTCCAGAATTTTTTGTCCTTTTTTAACATCTAATGCTTCGCACATTATTGCTACCATGTGGGGTGCTGAAATTGTTTGTCCTTTACCAATTTCAAGCGGCGTATCTACGTATGCCCTCATTTTTAAAGAATCTGGTACAAATATTTCCCTAGGAACTTTCAGGAATGCTTTTTTTACTTCATCACTTTTTATATATCCTTCTCTTACAAGGTTGTTAACTAACCTTTCTCTTTCGAGTTCAAACATGTGTTTTCAATAGTACAATTGTATTTGATATACTTATTCGTTAGGGTAATTTTGTTTTCATACTAGTATATTCTAAAATTATATATTAAATGTATAGTTCATATATTTACTTTCTTCTGTTGAAAACCCTATTTTGATAGCCGATTAGTTATAATATATAAACTTAACACACATATCGTGATAATGGTTGACAACTAATTAATTATCTAATTATTTATGATGCTACATCAGTATTCTACAGAACTATTTTTGTAAATGACTACTCTTCTTCAAAATCTTATCAATTCTTTTCTTTAAGTCTTCTTTTTTTAAATGATTACTGTTCTTCAAAATCTTATCAATTCTTCTCTTTAAATCATCTATATCAAAAGGTTTTGTAATATAATCTGCTGCTAAAAAACTTCCAGTCTTCTTAGCAATATTATCTGTTCTAGATGTA
>JAUXAU010000018.1 GCA_030619765.1 Thermoplasmatota archaeon | reverse complement strand
AAGCATTTGCAGATGATATGCAGAATAAAGGTAAAGGAAAACCAAATTGAAACAGGGACTAATGGAGAAAGTGATAAAAGATGGATAAAAAATTAATATCAATATTTTTTCTTTTTATTATCTTGGTTTCAGTGATGGTTAGTTACAGTTATTTCAATCAATCGACTACCGAAGAAAAACAATATGATGGTTCGACTGAAACAATAAATGACGGAGATATAGTCAATGAAATCGATGAAATTTTTCTAGGAGAGGATGACGAGGTAGAAATTGGAGAAATGGTTTAACGATACTGTTGTGTGATACTGTTATCCAAATCTTTAAATTAACACGTGTTAAGCAAACTATTATAAATCCTTATTTAATTATAGTAATGGGGATTATATATGAAAAAACAAACAATTGTTTCAATAGCAATGGTCTCTCTCCTGGTAATGGGAGGTCTAATTGCAACAGCTGCAACAAATACCGTCGAACCGTTAGACGGTGGCGGTAACCAACTCATGCAACGGATACGAAACAGAATATGCGACACGCTTGGCATCTGCCAAGGAGGTTGCAATCTTACAGAAATAACAGGAATACTCGAATATGATGAAACCAATTTCTTCATCGGTGAGGTTGAACTCCATTTTGGTCCAAATTGGTACATAATTGCTGCAATAGCTGCTGAAGACTATGATGGTGATGGAGAAGAAGAACTTGTTATTGATGAACTAATAGGACTTGTTGGAACTGAAGTGACATTCGAAGGACATATGCAATCTGAGTACTGGATGAGCGTCTTTACCATCAATGGCATGGTGTATCGAGAACCTGGTCAGCCGATTTGGGCTGCACAGCATCATTGGCGTTGGCGAAACCGCCACAATCAATCATAAACCCACCTTTCTCTTTTCCTTTTTTAAATTCATATATTTTTAATCATCTCACATCAATCAAACAAAACGAGATTTGAAATCACTTTTACTGGTAAAAAATCTATATATTTATGGATTCACCGAGGAATATTTTTGATATTCCATGAGCCATCGAGGAATATTTAAAATACAGATTATCAACAGAAGAATACCAAAGATATTCCTGGCTATGTCCTGAATTACCTTTTTGATAACTAATGAGCAAAAGGGCCTTTGGTTTTTTAAATGAAGAGATGTTAAAGATAATAAGTGAAACTATGAATCAGATAACATTGCGTCCAATTGGAATAATTCACTCACCTTATAATGAGAGTAAAGATATTCCTATTCAAGGACGGTTTAAGGATAATGTAGAGGCGTGGATAGAATTGAAAGATGAATATGTAAAAGGCTTAACGGATTTAAATGAATTCAGCCATGCCATATTAATATACTTTTTTCACAAATCACATAAGGAAGAGCTCGAAGGAAAACCATTTCTTGAAGATGTTAAACATGGGATATTTGCAATAAGAAGTCCTCATCGTCCGAATCATATAGGGTTTTCCATTGTGAAAATCAAGTGCATCCAAGAAAATAAACTGTATTTTACTCAGGTGGATATGATAGATGGGACGCCGTTGCTTGACATCAAACCGTATATAAAGTATTTTGACAGTCGAGAGAATGTTGTTTCTGGCTGGTTGGATAAACACTTTAAGAATGGAAAAATTCCAGATAAAACCGTCATCAGATGACTCTAAAGATGTTTTGAGGTTCATACCAAAATACCTTACAGCACTTCAAACCACTTGTTTTATTAGGAAAAAGAGGATATGAATCTACAATTTGGGAGAGGCAAATATATGGTAGAAGGGCATAGAAAAAAAGTTGAACTTAAAATTTCAGGGATGACCTGTGCAACATGTGCTACTACAATCGAAAAATCACTATCAAGCCTTAATGGTGTTACTAATGCACAAGTGAATCTTGGAAATGAGACTGCTATGGTAGAATATGATTCTGCAAAATTAAAACACGCTGACTTAGAAAAAGCAGTAACAGACGCAGGTTACAGAGTGACAAATGAAAAAGTCGTCCTGAAAGTCGGTGGGATGACGTGTGCTACATGCGTAAAAACAATTGAAAACTCCCTCCAGAAACTAGATGGAATTGTTAGTGTTAATGTTAATCTCGGTGCTGAAAAAGCATATGTTATCTACAACCCAAGAGTGCTATCAGTAGTTGATATGAAAATATCCATTGAAAATGCTGGCTATCAATATCTGGGTGTAGAAGGGGAAGAAACCGAAAATTTAGAGGAAGAAGCAAGAGAGAAAGACCTAAGAGAAAAACGCACCAGAGTCATTATCGGATTTGCTGTAGGCATTCCTCTGATGATTCTCATGTATATCCCGGTAAGCTTTCCTTTCTCAATGGCATATTTTATGCTGATCGTTTCAACTCCGGCCTTTATTTATATTAGTCATCCAATATTCAATGCTGCTTATCGTTCTCTTAAAAATAAGAATCTCAACATGGATGTCATGTATTCGATGGGGATAGGTGTTGCATTTGTATCAAGCATTTTAGGTACTTTCGAGTTTATACTTACCAGTGAATTTTTGTTTTATGAGACAGCAGTTCTTCTTGCTACATTTCTTACAATGGGGCGGTATTTAGAAGCACGTGCAAAGGGAAAAACCTCAGAAGCGATAAAAAAACTGATGGGTTTACAACCAAAAACTGCCATAGTTATTCGTGATAACAATGAAGTTGAAATACCTATCGAGGATGTTCAAATAAATGACGTAGTCGTTGTTAAACCTGGAGGAAAACTCCCAGTAGACGGTACGGTTATCGATGGTGAAAGCTATGTAGATGAATCAATGATTACAGGGGAATCCATCCCAGTTTTGAAGAAAAAAGGAGATATTGTTGTTGGCGGAACGTTTAACAAAAACAGCGTAATCAAATTCAGAGCAACCAAGATAGGAAAAGATACGGTACTATCCCAAATCATAAAACTTGTGGAAGAGGCTCAAGGTTCAAAACCACCAGTTCAGAGAATCGCTGATGTAGCAGTGAGTTATTTCATTCCAACGGTGCTTGCAATTGCTGTTCTTTCCTTTATTGCGTGGTATGTAGTTCTTGGTAACACTCTTCTCTTTTCCCTTACTGCTTTGATTTCTGTCCTTGTTATTGCATGTCCCTGTGCTCTTGGGCTTGCTACACCTACTGCAGTAACTGTAGGTATTGGTCGTGGGGCTGAACTTGGCGTTCTCATTAAGAGCGGTGAAGCCCTTGAAATTTCAGAAAAACTGACAACAATAGTGTTTGATAAAACTGGTACGCTTACAAAGGGAGAACCAGAGGTTACCGATATAATCGGTGTTAGAATCAAGGATGAAGAATTACTTCGATTAGTTGCTAGCGTGGAGAAGAATTCACAACATCCTCTCGCAGAAGCTATCGTGAGAAAAGCAGAAGAAAAAGGTATTAGACTAGGAGAAAGTAAGGGTTTTGACACTTTTGGTGGGAAAGGTGTACTAGCAAAAGTCGATGGAAAAGAGGTGCTCATTGGAAATAGAATACTTTTCGAAGAAAGAAATATTTCATTTCCTAAAGAGGTTGAAGAAAAAATAGTAAGATTTGAGAGCGAAGGAAAGACAGCGATACTAATAGCTCTATCTAACAAGATATCTGGTGTGATCGCCATTGCAGATACATTGAAGGAAACAACAAAAAACGCAATAAACGAATTTAAAAATATGAAGCTTAAAGTTGTTATGATTACAGGGGACAACAAGAGAACTGCACATGCGATTGCAAGGCAAATAGGAATTGAAAATGTGCTAGCCGAGGTTTTACCTAAGGATAAGGCAAATGAGGTAAAGAAACTTCAAGAAAAAGGTGAAATAGTAGCTTTTGTTGGTGATGGTATTAATGATGCCCCGGCACTTGCTCAAGCAGATGTTGGCATTGCAATAGGTAGCGGTACAGATATAGCTATAGAGAGCGGTGAGATAGTACTAGTAAAAGATGATCTTATGGATTCAGTTGCAGGGGTGCAATTAAGTAAGAAAGTGATGTCGAGGATAAAGCAAAACCTGTTCTGGGCTTTTGCATACAATACTGCATTGATTCCTGTTGCTGCAGGATTACTATTTCCATTTTTTGGAATTACATTTAAACCTGAACTTGCAGGGCTTGCAATGGCTATGAGTTCAGTAACTGTTATAACTCTATCGTTGATGTTGAAACGATATGTGCCGCCTGCAAAGAAAGATAAGATATAAAATAGGGGGTGAAAAAAAGTATGGCTATAGATCCAATATGTAAAATGGATGTTGACGAAGACACAGCAAAGTTTAAAAGTGAGTATAACGGAGCAACATATTACTTCTGTGCGCCAGGATGCAAAAAAACGTTTGATGAAAATCCTGAGAAATACATTAGCACGAAGTAAATGTGGTAGATTACAACTCTAGGGAAAGGTTGATGGTTATGCAATTGAGGTCTAGAATAAAATGTCCTAAATGCGGTTTTGCTAAAGAGGAGACTATGCCAATAGATGCTTGTCAAATTTTTTATGAATGTACTAATTGCGGGGCAGCTCTAAAACCAAAACAAGGTGATTGTTGTGTATTCTGTTCTTATGGTAGTGTAAAGTGTCCACCGAAGCAGAAAGAGGAGTTAAAATGATTAATTATGGGTTTAGCAAAGAAGTGGATATGTCGTTTGAAGAAGCGTCAGAAATAGTTTCCGAGGAATTAAAGAAAGAAGGATTTGGAATTCTTACAACAATTGATGTTCAAGATAAATTCAAAGAAAAACTCGGTATTGACTTCAAAAAATATGTGATATTAGGTGCTTGTAATCCTCTTAGTGCACACAAGGCTATTCTTGCTGAAGAAAACATCGGTCTGATGCTTCCTTGTAATGTTATCGTTTATGAAAAAGAACATAAAACCGCAATTTCGATTATTAAACCTACAGTTGCAATGGAAATGATTAATAATGAAAAGTTAAAAGAGGTTGCAAAGGTTATTGAAACAAAATTAGAGCATGTATTTGATGCTATTAAATAGGGAGGTGATTAAATAATTGAAAAAATTTGTTTGCCGATACTCTTAAGTTTCCCATTTATCGTTTTAAACAGTGACAATGGTTGGCACATGATGGAGTGGGACCATATGATGGATTGGTGGGGTGTACCCGCCATGGGCTTTTGGATGATTGGTATATGGATCGTGTTTATTGTAATTGCTTTCTTGGTCTATAAAGATGCTGAACAGAGAAATATGAATGGTTTGTTATGGTTTATTCTTGTAATTATACCTTGGATTGGCATACTTTTCTTAATCGTATACTTAATAATTCGAAGCGAGGAAGTTGAGATAGAGGAAGCAATAGAAAATGCTCAAAAAATTCTCGATGAAAGATATGCAAAGGGAGAGATAACACGAGAGGAATATTTACAAATGAAAAAAGATATGGAAAAAAGGAGATGAATATATGGGCAAAGACATTGGTGAAGAAGAAAAGAAATGTCCGATTTGTAGCAAGACTATAAGATCCGATGCTACAATACATGAATATTGTAAACTCTGCGGCATGGGGATTCCTGAACCTTCAGAGGCTTCAAAGCTTCGAACAAAAAAAGGAACATTATATTTCTGTTGTGATAGGTGCTTATCAATTTACAAGAAAAAAATTGTACACGAATAAAATGGTTTGGTCAGGATTTTTGATGGTTCAACACTATCCTATCGTGAAAGCGAGCAGATGCTGAAGGTCCTGCAAGACGTATCACTTGAGGCTTTTGATCAGCATAGACTACTACAGGTTTTTCATCAGGACTTCAAATGTATTCTGCACCAACCTAGACATTTATATTGGCAAGGCCAAAGAACAATTGGGAAGGGAAATTATCGAAGTGGATAAAGAAATATGTGAATTATGACAACCCTGTTTTTCTTCTACTAACAAGAGAGTACAGGTTGAAAAACACTCTTTCAATAAGTGCAAAAAACATCAGGTTTTATACAATAGATCCTTAAGATAAAGATATAGCGTCCGTCGACTTAGTTTCCATCGGTATTTATGCATTCTTAAATTACCCGTCACAATTCCTAAAGCCATCTCAGAGATTTTTTTATCTCTACTTACAAGTTTAAGAAATTTTTCAGTTTTTTCTCCCCATTGGTTCTGGACACGTAAAAACAGTTTGATGTCTTTCCCGAAATCGTTTTTCCAGATTGTTTCATATTTCGATAAAAATTTCTCTCTAGTGTCACTTGATTCTAAAGCCTCAGCAGTAACATTTGCAGCGATTTGTCCTGACGACATAGCGTAGTTAATGCCATCGCATGTAACTGGATTTATGAGACCAGCTGCATCTCCACAAAGAAGCACACGATCAGCGTAGGTTTTTTCAACTGGGCGAGTAGGCACTGCCCCTCCTTTTACTCTCCCTATCCTTAGACTCTTAGGAATTATATCATTCTCTTTGAGAATTTTTATATAACTTTTATAGACTGCCTTTAAATTTACCTTTCCTTTAGATTGTCCTCTTCGTGTCCGTATTTCTCCGATACCAATATTTACATGATCTTTTTTGGGAAACACCCATCCATAGCCCTCTAACCCCTGGAACGTAGTGTATAGATGAGCGAGTCTTTTCTCAGCAAAATACCGATCAATCAATACCCTGCTCATAGGATATTCTTGAAAAAGACCCATACCAATATTTTTACTAGTTTGGCTTAATCCAGATTTTTTTGCTATTGTACTCCACACGCCATCGGCACCAATAACTATTTGCGATTCAATAGCAGTTCCATCATCCAGCATTACTTTTGCGTTATCCTCAAATATTTTAATATCGGCAGCAGTTTTCCCATCCAAAAAAGTAGCCTCGCTGTCAATGGCAAGTTTCACTAATCCATCATCAAATTTTTTTCTGAGGACCATTGCAAAGAGGGGCTCATTTCCCTGTACTTCAACATTATGTTCTAGAGATGATAAGTGGAGATACGCACCATATGTATAGGATTCAATCAAATCTTTTTCTTCAATGTATTTAAATCTCTTGAGAACTCTAACAGGTATAGCACCGCCACAGGGTTTATCTCGTGGAAATTTTTTCTTATCAATAAGAAGTACTTTCACTCCTTTTTCTGAAAGAAATTTTGCAGCTGTTGAACCAGCAGGGCCCGCCCCAATAACAACAACTTCATACTTCATGATACAACTAAGTCCAAACAATCCCTTGATTTAATTTAAATGTTTGGTATAAAATAAAAGCATCTGTAACAAACCCAGTTATTGTTGGTGGGCTGATTTAATTTCCACAATGTTGCTCAAGTAGGTGTCGGGATTCGAACGCCTAAATGACGTCACATTTATAGGTTTTTCTTATGTTGGAGTTTTTAACATTTAAAAATCTGCGAATCGTTTTTCATAAAAACAAAATATGTGTTTGGGGACGAGATTTGAACTCACTTTTACTGGTAAAAAAGGGACAAATCTTTATCTTCTAACTTTCATTGATTCAAGCATCTCTTTTCCAAAATCAGTGAGTTTGTAAAGTTTGATGTTTTTCCCACCGCTTATCTGCTCAACAATGTTCAGACCGATGAGCGATTCGTCATTTCTATACCTTGTATTCATCCCTCTAATGGCACCAATAACGTTTGTCGGGGTTGTTTTAACATTATATGCAATCTCAGAGGTATAACTACCACTGGGACTGATTTCGAAAAGATAATCTGCAATCTTTTTCCTAACATTACTTCTCCTAAGGGACCGTATAACAAGAGGTCTCAGTATATCTGGAGAAGTAACTGTCCCATCTCCATCCTGCATCCCATATCCCAGTTATTACAACATATGTTACCTCATTTTAATAAAGTATTGTTCGTATGCATATACATCTGCACATGTACCTGCATAATAACTGATATATTCAGAAGATGCTGTACGTGCTTGTTTACATGAAAAACTGTCTTCAGAATTGCCTTATGTCCAAGGGAATCAATACTTCCGCCCATCCCCTTTTCAACTATATAAACAAAAAAGACAATTAGCAATAAAGATGCGAGGGACTTATTTTACCTCTATTCTCCCTATCCCTTCCATCCTCCTCACTTTTTTTAAAACTTTCAACGAAAACATTAAAGCTTTCTGGTGATTTGTCTTCTAAGGTGCTTTCATAACTGTGGAGTATAAAAGATTCAACAAAACAATAAACGACATAGAATTCAAGATGCTGAGAAAGGGCGATAATTGTTGGATAAAAGCAGTTCCAATAATCCAGGAATCAACTCCCTCTGTTCTGCATTTTATTCTTAATGGTGAGGAGCATCACTTGGATATCTACGATAAATCTGGAAGGGATAAACACAATGTCTACTTCAAAGGGCATAAGAGCACGCCGAGTTTTTACTTAAAATCAGGCGAGGATTGCTTTAGAATTGACTTCGATTATGATGATATCAAGGTACTACCAATAACTAAGACTCACAAGATGGATACTTACTTGAAAAATAAATGTTATTGTATTTCATCACAGGCATCATGCTGGGCTATTGCAATTTATCATACAAGAGAACCTGATAAACCACCTTTTGATGAGATGTAGGATGAACGCAAAGATATTTTAGAGCCGCCTTACAAAATATTTTTTATTGACCGTATGCTGGAGTAATATCTATGCAATTTTTATGAATGATCGGGTAGGCAGAACCCTCACGAGTTCCACCTCCCACACCACCGTACATGCGGGCCACGCATACGGCGGTTCAGGAAAACTTAACATATCCACACCACTGCTGATATAAACTAAGTAGACCTAATTCATCGAAGTAGGTACAATCCAAAGCCGTGCTTACCTGTTTTGTTATTGAGAGTCTCCAGAAACCTTTACTCGAATAAGCCACTGACCATGGCTCCTTCGCACCGAGTTTCCGCAGCTCTTTTAACCGCTTCTTCGACGTCTTCCACTGTTTAAAGAGATAACATCTTAACTTACGTCTAATCCATCCATCCAATTCCATAAGAATCGAAGGAGTCTCCATCAACCTAAAGTAACCAAGCCACCCACGTAGATACAAATTCAGCTCATTCACCATTTGTTCCAAGGATATTCCTCTGTTACGTTTGGTTATTTGTCGGATTTTCTCTTTAAAACTCTTGATCGACTTCTTAGCGATACGTATACGAGGGATTGTTTTCAGACCTCCTATAAAACTGAAGCCAAGAAATTTCCGTTTCCATGGTCGGTCCACTGCACTCTTATCAGCGTTCAATTTAAGTCTCAATTTGACCTCAATGAACTTCTGAATTGAGTTCATCACCCTCTTCGCAGCCCGTTCAGATTTCACGTAAATATTACAATCATCTGCATAACGAGAAAACTTATGTCCTCTCTGTTCAAGTTCTTTATCCAGTACATCTAACAAGATGTTAGCCAAGAGTGGTGAAAGAGGGCTTCCCTGTGGTACACCTTCCGTTTGTCGGGATGCCACGCCATTACCCATTATTCCAGCATTAAGAAACTTCCTAATCAGTTTCAGAAGCATCTTATCCACAATTCTCCTTGAAAGTAAATACATAAGGATATCATGATTGACTCGATCGAAAAATTTCGATATGTCAATATCTACCACCCATGTATGGCCTTCCGAGATGGTTGCTTTTGCATGTTCAACTGCATCCTGGGCAGACCTTCCAGGTCTGAATCCAAAATTGGATGCTGAAAAAGTGGGGTCAAAAACTGGTGTTAAGACTTGCTGTATCGCTTGTGCAAGTAGTCTATCGCGGATGGTCGGAATTCCAAGCGTTCTGTAACCACCATTTGGCTTCTTTATATCCTTCCGCCTAACTGGGGATGGGTCGTATGTTCCATTCTCTACTGATACGATAATGAAGTCTATGTGCTTTTGTAAATCCTTGGCGAATTCCCCAATCGTTATGTTATCTATACCAGGTGCACCATGGTTCTTCCTTACTTGCTTCCATGCCTCATATAAATTAGGTTCGTGTAGGATTTGTTTTAGCAATGAAGTATATGCTGGTTGATTCTCCTTTGCCGCCGCTATTACTTGATGCACCTCATACGATTTAGGCAGATTCTGTCCACCCTCTTCGCATTGGTCTCCTATCCATTCAGTAAGAAGTTTCTGCACCGCCATAATATCGAGGCTCCGGTATCAAACATTATTTTCCTGTTCGGTCCTTCATGGTCTACACTCCCATTACTACGACCTCTGCTGACTTCCACTACAACTCCTATTTGTTACCAAACAGGTTGTTCCTCTAAGGAACTCCGTAGTGGATCTCCTCAGATAAGGCAAGTTACTTTCTCCTAACATCTGCCGTATCTACCACCATATCATCCGTGCAGCCATAGGGCTTTACCGTAGTCAGCCGGCTTACCCAAATATGATGGCCTAATACGATTCGTGTACCTCAGTGCCAGGTTTTGTCTAGGGCTTCCTTCAGACCCCACCTCACGATGATGCCCTTGCCTTTGACTAATGATTCCCGCTGCCGGGCTCATGAAGGGATTTACACCCCCTAGCAACTTACCATGCTGAGCGCTACTGACATCCTCTCAGGCATAAATGCCTGAGCTTCATGTGGCTGGCAGGGCTGGATGTGGAAAGTCATCCAAAGAGATTTGTTGCAGTTGGTGATTTCTAACATACTGAGTTACAGTCTCAATATCTGCATCGCCGACGCTTCGGTAGAACTTGCCGGGGCTCCAAAAGTGTCCTCTTGGATATCTTCGCCGGAATATTGGTTTTCTTTTGAAAAGTTCTCTAGCAGAGGCGCCTTTCAAAAGATTAAGTGCTTGAGAAACGCTCATAGTGGGCGGTAGTCCAACCACGGTATGAATGTGATCCGGCATAACACTTAATTCCTCAATTTTTATTTTATGTCTTTCAGCTACTTCTTCTAAAATTTCTTCACAAAGCTTTTTATTTTCCTCTTTCATAAACATCTTGTACCGATACTTGGGACACCATTCTAAGTGGTACAAATTCTGGCCAACGCTAGTAGAGTAGAAAGCAGGTGATGCTACATCAGCCTACTGGCTCCAAGCTATGGAGGACTTCGGTAACCACATTCACCAGCTAACCCTCATCAATCCGTGCATGAAGTTCTCCCTCACACGGCTTTCCGATGACCTTCAACTCTACGCATTCGAAGAGTAACAAGACCAATATTGCACATTACCATTCATTACAAGCACTCCTGATTCTCTGTGTTTCTTCCACGTAAAATCTGTCTTCCATCTTCTACCACTCTTCTGATGCTTCTTACTCCACCAAATCGCCAGTCGTTCATGAACATAACTATCCATTTGATTGAACACTTTTGATGAATTGCCGTACTTGAAATAGTTCATCCAACCGCTCAAAGTCGGATTGATAAGCTTGGCAACGACCTCCTCAAGCGATAGATTCAGAATTGCTCTTACTCCTAATATCTCCCGTATTTCCTGTTTCAACTTATTCACTGCTGCTTTCTTAGGCCATTTTAGGGTATAACGTTTCTCATATCTAGGAGACATGACCCGTCTGTGATGAAATCCAAGGAAGTCAAATCCCTCCTTGCCACCGCTCATATCGACAATCCTTGTTTTCTCTGTATTTAATTCCAAGTTTAACTCTGCCATCTTTGTCTTTATTAACTCCAGTCCAAGTTCTGCATCTTCTCTGCTCGCAAACAGGATGATAAAATCATCACAGTAGCGTATCAACTTCCCTTCCACTTGTGTTTGCTGTATCCAGAATTTGTCAAACTCATGCAAGTAAATATTAGCAAGAAGTGGACTGATGACACCGCCTTGCGGTGTTCCAATTTGATTCTCTTTAATCTCTTCTTCACCAACAATACCGCACTTGAGCCACTTACGAATTAATTTCAGAATCTTCCTATCACTAATCCGCATGTGAACAAATTCCAACAATTTCTCATGGTTAATGTTATCAAAGTAACCTCTGATATCAGCGTCTAACACATACCTATAGCCCTTATTTGTCCATGTTCTAATCCTCTCAAGAGCATCATGTGCCGACCTACCTGGTCTGAAGCCATAGCTACACTCAAGAAAATCAGCTTCAAAGATAGGTTCAAGGAGTATCTTCGTAGCTGTCTGTACTATTCTATCCCGCACTGCTGGTATGCCAAGTGGCCTCTGTTTCCCATTCGCCTTGGGAATGTACACACGTTTAATCTTTCTAGGATGATATTTATGCGTATCCAGCAAAAGTTCATGTAACTCCTGTAAATACTTCTCCTGTCCATACACTAGGACATCACCGATACTCACCCCATCAACACCTGCACATCCCCTATTCTGTTTCACTATGTTCCAGCTATCTCTTAAGATGTCCATCCTGTAAACCTTGTCATACAACTGATGGAACCTTCTAGTCTTGCTCTTCTTGGCAGCAAAATATAGCTTCTCACAGAGTTGTTGTGCTCTTTCATTCAACCTGTAGTCAGCCTTATAGGCATTCACTTACACTTACCTCCATTATTGAAGCATGGTCAAAGCAGAGCCCCTTCCCCATATGCAAAGTTATGTTGTCTTTGCAATCATTGGTACTATAGGCTCCTCCGACTCCCTCTATAACATCAGGTTTGTTTTCGCATATCACTTATACAAACCCTAACCAGCATCCTGGATTATAGAGGGTCTCCCCAGTTCCAATACAAACTTTCCTAACATTCCGCTACCCTTACGCCGGGAAAAGATAAGTTCACACATCCAGAGTTTCAAACTTATCTACTGTCTTCACCAGTAGCCATCAGGTTCGACTTTTCCACTTTATAGCTTACGACGCAGCAGTATTCACTTTATGTTACGGACTGCCAGGTTGCTCACATCAACATTGCCTACTAGACATCAGGTTGTGACGCACTTCATCCAATGTGATGCTTTACATACCGCTTCAACATACACCATTACTGTTGCAGTTGGGTATATGCTACATGGCTCTCTGATTTACCATGACCGGACTTTCACCTGCAAGTCTGTATCAGCTTAACTGGGCACACTGGCTGCCGCTAACTAAATCCATAATTTATCACGTCCTAGGCAGGTTTTCTAAGACACCCGCCAAAGGCGGGTGTGCCTGCCCAAGACGCAATTGTTTTCTAGAAAAAGAAGGTTTTCTGGGTAAAACATGGAGGCGCCTTAAAAGGCGGGGATTTAAACCCTTAAAACTACATTAAATTGATAAAAATAATAAGGTATATGCCGTAACATTTATCCTAATGCTCGGCAGAAAAAGGGGATCTGAGACGAGTTCTAATAAAAATTGTCCTTGATGGATGGAATAAAATCAGGATGATTAATCCTCTTCTCTAAATGAGGGTAGAAAATATTTAATTCAGTTATGAGTTCTACATGTTAGATTTTATGCCAAAAACCGTTATTAAAAAGGATGGAAGAAAAGAGCCTTTCATAAAAGAAAAAATTGTTATTAGCACAGTTAAGGCTGGTGCACCAGTAGAGATAGCTAGGAAAATAGCAGATAAAATAGAGAAACACCCTGAGGAATCCATAAAAACAAAATGGGTTCGAAAAAAAGTATTGGATGAACTAGAATATCATAATCCTGAATGGCCTAAACGCTGGCTTAACTTTGATAAAAGAATTAAAAGACTTCATAAATATAAAGGCTAACAAATATACATTCAAATTAACCCAGCTTTTTTCAGATTCCCCTTATGAAGTTGTCAACACATTTTTAGCTAGTTTTTTCTTCCGTAAAACCTTCAGAAATTCAAAAACAAACAGAAATATTAAAGTAGCTAAGCCTACAAGTCCCCAATCGGAAATTCTTAAATCACTAAAAACCAGGAAATCACTAATGAATGGAGCATAGATTGCCATTAGAACTAAACCAATAGAAATCACAATAGAACCTAATAAAATTTTATTAGTGAATAAATTTCGGTTGAATATCGAAGTATAGTCGTATCTCCACTGTAGGATATTGATGTATTGACAAAAAACAATTGTAGCATAGGCTAAAGCAGTAACCTGAAAATAAGGCAAGATGTTTGTATCATTAACAGTTAGTGTTATTCCCTCCCGCTGCATAAAGAAGAGGAAATTCGAAAAAGCTAATCCTCCTATCACGATACCCAGAAATATAAATTCAGTTGCAGAACGACGGTTTACTATATGCTCCTTAGGATCTCGTGGGGGCGAAGTCATCACTCCTTCTGCGGGAGGATCAAACGTTAAAAAAGTGAGAGGCATGATTTCTCCTATTAGATCGATAGCTAGAACCTGCACAGCAAGTATTGGTATAGGATAATTCCATAATGCAACACCCAGCAACCCAAATAAAACCAAGACCAACTCTGCAATATTGGTAGTTAAAGAGGAATACACTGTCTTTTTCAAATTAGTATAAATTGTACGCCCCTCCTCAATAGCATTTACTAGTGTTGGAAAACTATCATCAAGTAAGACAAGTCTTGAAGCTTCCTTGGCTACATCAGTTCCTCTCTTGCCCATAGACACACCGATATGTGCTCTTCTTAGCGCCGGAGCATCATTTACTCCATCTCCAGTGACAGCTACAATTTCACCTTCTTCTTCTAGAATTTTAACTATACGTAGTTTATCCGCGGGATCCACCCTAGAAAAAATGATGCTTCGTTTTCCCTTGAGAACTTTTTTTAGTTTATTGTCATCCATTTCATTTAATTCAACTCCAGTAAAAATATCTTTTTCCCATTCTACTGATAACCCTATATCTTTTCCTATTGCCCGAGCAGTAATAGCGTGATCCCCAGTGATCATAATGATACGGATTCCTGCTTCACAAGTCTCTTTTATAGCCTCCTTTACTCCCTCCTTAGCAGGGTCAATCATTGCAACTAAACCAAGAAAGATCAAATCTTTTTCTACTTCTTCCATTTTATAGTCACTCTTTTGTGGTTTCAAATCACGCCGAGCGATAGCTAAGACTCTTAAACCTTCCTCCGAATATTGTTCACTAACTGTTTTTATTTGCTTTTTATCATCTTCGGTTAATAATTCCTCTTTTCCATTTTTGTAAATATATTTGCTTACTGAGAGTATTCCATCTGTAGATCCTTTAACAGTAAGAGCTACTTGTTCACCAAATTTTCTAACAGAGCTCATCCTTTTTCTTTTAGAATCAAAAGGAAATTCCTGTATCTCAGGGTTTTCCTCATCTTCAATAGGTGACCTGGTTCCAAGTTTGGTAGACATGGTGACCAATGCAGCCTCTGTAGGATCACCTATAGGATACCATATATCATGTTGGTCATCTGGTTTATGTATCTCTGCATTAGACGCCATAGTGGCAGTATCCATCAATACCTCCATCTCACCAACCTGCTCCTTAGTCAACGTTTTTCCTTTTTCATCTTTTATCTCACCCTTTGGCTCATAGCCAAGGCCAGTGATTTGATATTTTTTACCGCTAAACCAAACCGATCTAACAGTCATCTCATTTTTAGTCAAAGTCCCAGTTTTATCCGTGCAAATAACTGTTGTAGACCCAAGTGTTTCCACTGAAGGCAAGTTTTTCACCACCGCGTTTCTATTTGCCAGTCGACTACTACCTGTGGAAAGAGCAACTGTTACTTGAGCAGGTAACGCCTGAGGCACCAAAGCCATAGCAACGGCCAGAGCATAAACAAGACTTAGATAAATAGTAAAATTCTGAGCAATACCTATGAAAAATAAGGCAACACCAACAATTATTACTGCTATGGTTAGCTGACGGGCCAATAATCTCATTTCTTCTTGAAGCGGAGTTATTATTATACCTGCCTCTTCAGTCATCTTTGCAATTTTTCCTGTTTCACTTACCATGCCAGTAGCAACAACAACCCCGACTGCATTTCCAGATGCCACAGTTGTACCAGCATATGCCATATTAACTCTGTCAGCGATAGAAACCTCCTCAACAATAGCTCCAGTTATTTTTTCTTGAGGAACAGACTCACCAGTTAATGCAAAATCATTTGTTTTGAAACTCGATGCTTCAATAATTCTTATATCTGCAGGTAGTTTATCTCCCTCTTCTACTTTTACAATATCACCTGGGACCAAGGTTATCTGACTTATTTCTATTAGGTCTCCATCCCTAAAAACTTTGGCAGGAGATTTTATCAATCCTTTTAATTTATCTACGATTTTCCCTGCTCTATATTCCTGTATAAAACCTACAACAGCGTTGACGATAACAATTATAAAAATAATTGTGCCATCTCTATAGTCGCCAATAATATAAGCAATTAGACCTCCGATGATTAGAATTAAAACTAAAAGCTCTTTGAACTGAGAAAGAAAAACCAGCCATAAAGGCATTTTTATCTCTGCCTTTAGAGTATTTTCTCCATATTTTTTAAGACGTTTTTCAGCTTCACTTTTTGACAAGCCTTTCTCAGAAGTCTCCCAAGAATCCAATGTTTCTTGGACAGTCATTCTGTAATATTCTTTTTCCTTCCTCAAATCTTATCAATATTCAAAAACATCTCTTTCTTTAAAAAACCAATCCCAATGGTTTTTTTTTGGGGGGGATAAAAAGTAGATGGAAAGGATTTATTTTTGCGGGATTTAATGGATAATAAGACGTAGATAATCTTTTATTGCCATTTCCTTTTTTAGATATTGGTAGCCAGGGCTGTTCTGTAAAGAAGAAAATTAGAGGGAAGAGTTAATAATGAGGTCATTAACAAAATTTCTATTGATAATCATTGACGAACTTTTGATTGGTTGTTTTTTGATTTTTCTATTGTACCATTTTGGTGTGGATATTTGGGTGTTTTGGTTGGTAATTGTGATTCTTGCTTCTTTAATCACATTTATGGCGTATATTTTTTTACCTCACCTTAAAAAACCAGTTACAGGTGCTGAAGGGATGATTGGAATGACTGGAGTAGTAATGGAAACATTGAATCCAGAAGGTATGGTGAGAATAAGAGGAGAACTTTGGAGCGCAGAATCTACTGATAACATGGTCGATAGAGGAGAAAAAATTGTAGTGGAAAAAGTAAATGGCTTGAACCTACTAGTTAAGAAACTAAAAAAAGATAATTAGTTTCTGCCAATCTAAAAACCAACCCTTGGGTTTTTGTGGGTAGGATAAAAAAGAATTTTAAATTCCATCTATCCGGAGGTGGTTATTCGTATTACATCTTCTTTCTATGCATCTGATTCTTTTTAATCCGAGCGGGCATTTTAGGTTTCCTTATGCGTTTTTTACCTTTCCTCTTAGGTTTTTCTTCATCAGGAACATCTGTATGCATTCTTAAATTAATCAATCGTCTTCGACTCTTTTTCCCTTTTTTTCTAACCATTGTTTCCCCTGCCCTCAAACAACTTAGAGACATAACATCTTTTCCTTTAAAAAACCAGTCCCACATGGCTTTTGTGTTGGGAGGACAAAAAGGGATTGAAAATTATATGAAGATAGATGATACCAAATCGAAGGTGGGACCTCTTGAGATTTTTCTATAAACCTCTAAAATACTTTAAATAAAACAACAACGTTTCATTTTGGTTGAAAGGTGTTAACTATGGGTACAAAGAGAGAAACATCACAAATATATAACACAATAAGTGTATTACTAGCTGAAAAGCGAACGTCTCTTGCTGTGTTGAGAACGGCGATAGCTATATTCACATTGCCCATATCTGTATTCACTGTTTTAATTGCAACATCAAGATATTATGATGTTCCTGCAGTCCTTCATTTTATCATTCCATTGCTAACCATCTGCGCCATCCTTGTTTTTTTAGGAACCTATTTTGTTTATCGATCGTTCAAAAAAATCAAAAGGATAGATCATACAATACGAGAAATCAAGATGAAAAAAGAATGCACGCACGATATTCTTGAAGATTAAATCGCCAAACCACCCTAGTACAGTATTTGCGTTATCATTCACCGCAAGACATGTTTTTCTTTTCTCTTCCTCTTACGTTCCTTTCTTTCCTTCTTTGTTAAAGGCCCAGGTTTCTTTCCTGGAGATATATCTTTTCTGCCCTTGGCTTTACCCATATCACCTTCCTCCTTTATCACCAATTTCATAGCATCTATTACTTTAAAAAACCAATCCCTGAGTTTTGGTGGAGGATAAAAAGGGATTGAAAAACAATTGTTTTATCCAGAAGAATCTGTGACAAAGTTTTTTATATTATGTCGTCTATGAGAATATAAAGGGAGGTATAATTAATGAAACATAAGTTGAAAAAAGGATTGGTAGTTGGCGTTATCTGTCTTTTGGTACTAGTTTCATTTCCTATTACTCAGGCAGATACGGACCATTATTCAGATAGTGTTGTCCTTATAATAGGTAAATGCAATACTGTATCTACAACAGGTTTGTGGTTATTTGGATTAACGTATATCCATAAAAAAGAGGTTACTATTCAAGCTCAAGGTGAAGAGGGAGAGACGATACATGTCTTGATATTTCCGCCTAAATTTGCCTTTCATTTCAGTCTGGAGAATATTAAAATACAAATGGAGGAGGTTAAAGGCATCTTCTTCTGGGGAGGAAAATCTTTGCTCTTTAATAATGCTTCACAACGAGTATTTGCTATATGTAAAGCTGGAGATATTTGGGTAACTTATTAGTGCATTTGGAGGAAACAATACGAAAATCGAGAAAAACTTGGCATTTACAATTATCCTATTATTCATTAGCGTAAGCGTTATCCCATCAACTGGTACCAATGTATTAGAAAAGTCATCTACCGTGTCCTTTAATGGTAACACTCTTTATGTTGGAGGATTAGGTCCTAGTAATTATACAACTATACAATCTGCTTTAGATGATGCAATTAATGGCGACACTGTTTTTGTTTATGATGATTCATCGCCGTATATTGAACATCTCAATATTACGAAATCAATTATGATAACTGGCGAGAATAAAGATATGACAAAGATATACGGTGCTGGTGAGAAAAAAGATATTTTATTTATTCAATCGAGAAATGTAACTGTCATTAATTTTACGATTCAATATGCAACAAATCTCAAATCTGGGATACTTGTTAGCAGCTCATCACATGTTACAATTATGGATTGTAAGTTTTCTAATATTCCTTCAATGGACCCTATCACAGTAAAGTCTTCTGAAAATATTACTATTAACAATTGTTTGATGTCCGATTCTTTCGACGATAACATAATTGGATTTAAAACAACAGATAGATATATATCAGGGATAACACTAGAAAAAGATTGCATAAATACAACAATCTTAGGGAATACAATATCGAATGCTTCCTATGCAGGTATAATCGTGCAAGTAGGCTGCATCAATACGAAAATAACAAGGAACTATATTCATTCCAATGACCTCTATGGTATAAGAGTTCAATTTAGCAACTCCACATATATTACGGAAAACATAATATTAAACAATAATAATGAAGGTATAGCAATTATCAATTGTGATAATACTCTTATTTCTAGGAATTTATGTGAGAACAATAGTAATGCTGGAGTGGGAATTGGCGATTCTTTGAACACTCGTGTTGAATGTAACAATTTCAAACACAACGGGCCATTAGGGCATTTCGCATTCAATTTTGGGAAAGGTTACGATAACAAGTATCCTGGCAATATATGGGCGGGAAATTATTGGGGAAGACCTCGGGTGTTTCCAAAACCGATTTTTGGGGTATTTACCTATCGAAGAGAGGCTCAATCTCCAATTATCATAATTCCATGGCTCATATTTGATTGGCACCCTGCAAAAGAACCATATGATATGGGAGGGTATAATGAACAATAGGAGTATGTGTAGAAAGGTGACCGTCTTTGCTGTTTTTACGCTGTTAATAATTTCCCCTATCGTTCCGTTGTCATTTGGATTAAATATCTTAACACAAAGAAACGGATTAGTAGATTTAGGGGATAATAAATATAATTACTTCGTTCCCGAGGAGTCCAATACTAATCAAGAAACTCTGATCAATGATCCATACCATAATATTCGAAAAGTATCTGACATGTCAGAACAGTTACAATTTGGTAAACCTAATCTGGGGAAGGGGTGTGATGGTTATATCCTGTTTGCTCCATGGTTATATACGAAAACATATTTAATAGATAATAAGTGGAAGGTTGTTCATAAATGGAATAGTCGATATATGCCTGGTATGTCGGTCTATCTTTTGGAAAATGGAAATCTTCTACGAGCTGATTATGCACCCCATCCAGGAATCGTGTGGGGCCAAGGGGATACTGGACGGGTAGAAATGTTTAGTTCGGATGGAACACAACTTTGGAATTATGTATATGCGAATGATACTGTATGTCTTCATCATGACATTGAACCGTTACCCAATGGTAATGTACTCATGGTTGCATGGGAGGTAAAAACGAAGGACGAAGCAATAGCTGCAGGCTGTAAACCCAGCGCTATACCAGAAGATATAGTCTGGGTGGATCATATCATTGAAGTCAAACCAATCGGCCCTGAAAGTGGCGATATTGTCTGGGAATGGCATGTTTGGGATCATCTCATCCAAGACTATGATCCCTCAAAAGATAATTATGGTGTGGTAGCCGATCATCCTGAGTTAATCGACATCAATTTCATGGCAATAAGCGCTGGTAAAGATTGGAATCACATTAATGCAATCGATTATAATGAAGAGTTCGATCAGATATTGTTAACTTCTGCTGGCCAGAATGAAATCTGGGTGATTGACCATAGCACAATAACTGAAGAAGCCGCAGGACACACGTGCGGAACAAGTGGGAAAGGTGGTGATCTACTTTATCGCTGGGGTAACCCCTGGGCATATCAAGCGGGTACTTCAGGGGATAAGAAATTCTTTTTCCATCATGACGCCAGATGGGTTGAACCAGGATACCCAGGTGAGGGACATATTACTATTTTTCATAATGGCTATCACCGTCCCGGTGAGGATTATTCATCTGTATTGGAAATTGTTCCTCCTGTAGACAGCATTGGTACGTATTATTTAGAACCGGGTTCTGCATATGGCCCAGAAGATCCGATATGGGAGTATACCGCTAAAAATCCCCCAGATTTTTTTGCAATTGGGCAGTCTGGTGCACAGCGGCTTCCAAATGGAAATACATTGATCTGTCATGGACCCAGAGGAGTCTTTTTCGAGGTAACACCTGATAAAAAAATTGTTTGGCTTTATGCAAATCTATTTGGAGGTCGGGGTGTGTTTAAAATCAATTTTTATCCACCTGATTATCCAGGCATCCAGAAAGTCTCTTATAATCAACAGAATACATATCCATTATATACAGTTGGATTTCAGTGGCTCCAACAAACCTTTCCGTTGTTGGCACGAATACTGAACTTGTTCATTGGACCTCTAGGTTAATAGATTCTACAAAGCTATACTATCAATGGCTTTGCACAAAAATTCATCAAAATAAGGTATTTTTTGTGCAGAATCAGTATTTTTTGTGCAAAAACGATTATTTGTGCAGAAGAAATAGCATTAAATAGTATTACGGTAAAAATAAAAAATATTTTGTGTTTTAGACAGTAATTTTTTTAAAAAATAGTATTCACATTTATTTTTTAGTCTGTTAAAATCTGTTTTAATGAGATTCTGTATATTTCTTAGTCTACAATACCGTATATGGACAAGTCTCTATTTCAATAAAGGCATTTATTTTTTAATCTATGAGCGGTCAATGATTAGCGTCAACTGCAACGCTTTGTTAGGTTTTGTTATTATGTTTTACAGTTATGACTACATTTCCCTTTTTATGCCCTTTGTCTACATACCTGTGAGCCTCGACAATTTGCTCTAACGGATAGCATCTATCTATTACTGGTTTAATCTTTCCCGCCTCAATTAGCTCTTTGAGGAAGATTAGATTTTTTGCCATTTCACTTGATGGCGCGATACCAGAAGCCGCAAATATTGCCTTTTTCCGGCCAAACTTTGAAGTCCATAACATTTGAAGCATAACGCCCAGCGAAGGGATCGTGGTAAGATAGATTCCTCCTGGCTTTAGTGAGCTTTTACAACGGGAAAATGAGCTCTTGGCCACAGCGTCAAAAATGATGTCGTAGGTCAAGCCGGTTTTGGTAAAATCCTCTCTGGTGTAGTCGATTACCTTCTCGGCACCAAGAGATTTTACCAGTTCCAGATTCGTGGTACTGCATACCCCGGTTACTTCCGCCCCAAAGTACCTGGCAAGCTGAACCGCAAAAGTACCTATGCTTCCGCCTGCACCATTAATAAGAACTTTTTGTCCGCTCTGGATATTTGTTTTTCTAAGAAAATGCAATGCAGTACCTCCCCCAACAGGAACAGCGGCGGCTTCCTCATAGGTCATGTGGGTTGGCTTTATTGCCAGCGTCCCATCTTCAGGCAGACATTTGTACTCGGCATGCGCTCCATAACTGTGTCCGGTAGCTGCAAAGACCTGGTCACCTTTTCTAAATAGCTTTACATCTTTGCCTACAGATTCAATTTCCCCGGATAGCTCGTGCCCTTGTATTTTTTGTCTTGGTCCTGTGATACCAAGTGCTATTCTCCCGGGGAGCCATATCCAGAGAGGGAATCTGTTGAATCTTCGCAATTCACAGTCCACTGCGGTTACTGTTGTCGCATATATTCTTATCAGTACTTCATTTTCCTTGGGAACAGGTTTTTCTACCTCTCTTAGCTGGAGAACCTCCGGCGATCCGTATTTAGTGCATACAACTGCTTTCATTTTTTTCTCCATAACTTTTATCTTTTTTCACTTTAAATTCATATAAGAAATTAATCTAATGTTATTAATCGATTTCTATTATTTTTCAATTACTAAATTATCATATAGATTTAAGCCGTTTTATTAATCATTTCACTTATTGCGAAGGGCCTTATATCTAAAAACGCAAGAAATGATTTGTTTGAGGGTGATAATTTATATTCCATCTATCTTCCCTCCATCATTCCATATCTATTAGATTGTTTTAGTGTTTCCTCTTTTTGTAAACCATTGAAAGTAAGAAATTCAGAAGTACCATTAAGCTGTATCATTTCACGAATCAACACAGTTATATTATATGCGATAATCTTACAAAGAAGTTCATTTACCTGAGCTGTTCTATTCTTTGATTTTACACTTTCACCAAATTTCTTCTTGATAGCACCAAAGGTCGACTCTACGTTTGATCTTTTATGGTAATGCTCAAGAAACTCTTCTTTATGGAGTTGGAAATAATGAAAAGTTTTATTCCACAAAGCAGATCCCCCTGTCCCCCCTGTCGCATTCTTCTTAAATGGAATATAAGCTTTACCCCCAAAGCTGTCAATGAGTTGAAGATTTTTTCTTTACAAAATAAGTTATCAAAATCCAGAATACTACAAATCCTGCCAAAAAGAATTGTTCACCAAATCCCCCTATTATTACAGGGGCCCCCCTTGTCACCATGCGAAAGGTCCAGAATGCTAAGACTAACCAAATTGGGAGATATAAAAGTAGCTGAAACTTTAGGAAATTTGTATCCTTGTTTCTTTTTTTCCAAGAATGAAACATTGCATATATTATTAGAACTAAAACAACCCACATTAATAACCACAATAATCTCCAGTGTAGACCAATACGAAACCCTACAAAATAAGCAAGAACAAAGAAAAGAACTGAAGGAATTATCCAAAGTAAAGATCCAACTAAATCATCAATTTTCTTATTTTCCTTCATTCTCCTCGCATTGTTATTCAGTTGATAATATTAACATTTTTGGAGATAACAAAATACATACTAATTCTTCACACAATTTATTCTTGTTTTTTCAGCTCATCAAGAAACACCTGATAATCCTCCTCAGAATCAAAAATAAAAGGAACACCCTGAAATCCACAATCTTTACAAAGGTAATTCATACCGATTACAGAGAGGTAGCTAAAAATATTTTTACTCCCACAACTTGAACAAGCACGAATTTCCATAATACACCATTTATTCCAAATAATCTATGTTTAAATATTAACATTTTTGGAGGATTTTATAGGTATTTTCACATAAAACTTAAATATATAGGATTCATTGGTAATATATCGGGAGGTATAAAAATGAAAAATGGCTTTGTTAAAAATGGGCTGGTAGTAGTAATAGTTCTTTTATTTGTAGGATTAGCTTTTTCACCCAGTATTTTTGCAACCAATCGAAGAGAAAGCGATTCTGTGGAAATTACATCGAAGATGTATGGAACTATGGGTTTGAGAGAGGATTTAATAAAGGTATCAAAACAGCAGTTTTTTGAGTTAGAAAACCTGTTTGATAATATTAATCGTAAGCTGGACACTATAACTACGAGGGGTCAGGCAATTAAAATAATGCATGAAGCAATAGTAGAATTGAATAGGCTTGGGTTGTTGCCAAAGGGAATGAGTATCAAACAAGTCCAGCGATTGGTAACTGGGGGTGTTCTTAATTCTTTAAGTACGAAATTTTCTGATAGATTCAGGATGAATCAGGAATCGAATGAGTCAGAAAATGTTAATTGTCTAATCATTGGGAGAACAAACTGGACGTTTATTAGGCCCTATCCTCTGTTATTGTTTGATTTTTCGAGAATCTCGCCATGGTTATGGAATAATAGCCTTCTTCAAAGACTCTTATCCATTACATATCTATTACGCCTACTATTACCTTTTAGGGCTAGTACTTATGCATATTTTGGAGAAAGAGATCGTTTAACTGAATATGGGAATGTAACCGATGATTATTTTAAACCAGCAGGTGGATGGGTTTGGACAATTGGCTCAAATGGTATTCAGAAATGGAAAGGAGAGTTCTATGGAAATCTCAGGTATAGGTACCTAAAAAGCGTCCGCCCAGATAATAATAATATTTATTGGGAGAGTTGGGACGCTGTCGGGATTGAAGATTTTACTGGAATAACTTTGAATTACTTAGGGATGACAGCACCAACTGTTAAGAATTCTTATTTAGGGTTTGCCAGACAAGTCAGTTTCAATTATAGTTACCCGTGGTGATAGTAAATGAATAAATTAATTGGAATCATTGTTTGTATGCTGTTGATTGCGACTGTTTTATCTGTATCAGGAACTGTAATAGTGGAGAGAACTCCAATATCAACTTCATTAGGAGATACACTTTATGTTGGAGGCAGTGGCCCTGGCAACTATTCCACTATTCAAGAAGCAATAGACAATGCTAGTGATGATGATACAGTATTTGTGTATGATGATTCATCGCCTTATTATGAGAATGTGTTGGTTGATAAATCAATAACTTTAATAGGGGAGGATAAAGAGACAACTATTATTGATGGAAATGAAAACGGAAATGTTGTATTTATTACTGCAGATATGGTAACCATTAGCGGTTTTACAATAATGAATAGTAAAGATGAGCGACTTTATGCAGGTGTTGATATTTATGCAAATTATACCACAATATCTGATAATATTATTAAAGACAATTATATTGGTATTGCTCTATGGCATAATGGTGATTCTAACTATGGTGTGATTTTATATGGTAATGTTATCATAAATAATATAATAAGTTCAAATACTCTACAAGGAATATGGGTTCATTTTTGTGAAGATTCAACAGTAACAAATAACATTATTACAAACAGTGGATTTGCTATTCATAATGTTCATTCTAGTGATAATTTATTGTCAGGAAATATAATTTCTAATAATGAAGCGGGAATCACTGTATATCAAGGCTCAAATAATAATAAAATATCAGGAAACAGCATAACAAACAACGAATATTATGGTATATTCATATATTTTTCATGTAAAAACGATATACACCAAAATAACATTATTGAAAGCGGTAAGAGAAATGCAAAATTCCTTTATGATATAAAGAATTTAAAAAGAAATAATTGGAGAGATAATTATTGGGGTAGTCCAATGTCAAGTCCCTATCTGATTTTTGGTAGAATTAATATCTTGATAGGTTTTGGTGTTATTCCTTGGTTTGAAATTGATTGGCATCCTGCACTAGAACCTTATGACATTTAGATGAAAAACCGATCTCTTTACTCTTCTTTTTAAATCTTACTCAAAATTCTTTTATACTTGCTCTTAAAGTCCTGTTTTTGCTCCTAAAGTCTGCTCCTAAAGTCACTTTAAGAGCAAAACCCCCTTTATTGGCTTTGTCGCAAAAGTCCATTTTGTCGCAAAAGTCTAGAATTTGTCTCTAAAGTCTACATTCATTAGGAGAAGCCAGACAGAGTGATTAGATACAGAGCGATTGAGGAGATGGCGTATCTTCTAGGGGTAAAGGTATCAAATAAGGATCAGAGGAAGCTACTGGAAAGGTACAAGAGGAAACATGATGCATACTGGAGGAGTAGACGATTAATCCAGCGCAGGATGGAGGAGTTTGATCCTGATTGCATTTTCCCTCATAAAAAAGAGCAAGCTGAGCCTAGTTTTAGATTGTTTCCAAAGCCTGAGTATTAAAAGGAAACTTGAGGTTTTTACTGATATTTTTACGTAAAAACAACTTGTTTTATCAAATATCTTACATAAAACTTAAATATATAGGATTCATTTATTTTATATCGGGAGGAATCAAATGAAGAAAATAATTGGAATATTTGTTTGTATGCTGTTGATTGCAACTGCACTTCCTGCAGTAGGAATTATAAATAGTAAAACACAACCTGAAATGTTGCAAGGTGTTCTTGATCAATCACAAGAACGATCTGATGAATGTATATGGTTTGAGGACGCATGGCAAGAGTTTGTACCCGTTGGAAAAAACCTGTTACATGTTGAAGTTAAAATCAAACAAGGATACGAAAGTTCTCCAGATCTAATTATGTACATCGAAGACTCACTGGGTAGTCCACTTGTATCACTTAATATGAAAGCAACTGATATTCCAGATGTATGTGATTGGGTTGTTTTTGATATTGATGATGTTGAATTAGTACCAGGAGATACATATATAATTCATCTTAAATACGATCCCGGAGGAGAATATGCCTGGTGTGGTGCAAATGGTGACCCATATCCTGCAGGTGATTCAGATATTGGTGCTCAATGGGATTGGTGTTTCAGAACCTATGTCGATAAATCAAAAACATCTATAGATCCCATACCTATGACTACTGGGATGGCAGATGCTGATGTCTCACTTGCAACACCTGTAAACCAAGTAGATATTCATCCTTTTTTGCAGAGAATATTAGAGCGATTTCCTAATGCATTTCCAATACTAAGACTTCTGCTAGAACTATAGAGTAGTAGTCAATCTTTCTTCTTTTTTAATCCTTTAAATCTCTTTCCTTCTCAGATTCTACATTAGGAAAATATAAAAATTGCATAGTCCTTTTGTCAAATCCCCTCATGTTGACTTGCTGTTCCTTCGTAGATTATTACATTCGGAATTACTGTCTGCACATAAAATCAAATTATCTCTTCTCCTGTTATTTTTGAATTTTTGTGCAGAATCAGTATTTTTTGTGCAAAAACGATTTTTTGTGCAAAACTGCCTTTATCGGGTACTGGTGCATCATAGTGTGTTGCAAATGGTGTGGTGCATTTAGTGTGGTAATTCATATTTAACTCCAAAATTCAATTAAACCTAATATTAGAATAATCATAGTAATAAGAATAGTAATAGATGCTAAAAGTATTGAAATATAAGTCAAATAACGATGATGCATCTCCTGTTCAGAGTAAACGAAAATAAAATCAGACCATAATTTTGAATCATGAAAATTATAATTATTTGTTGCTTTATCTAATTGATAATAATTTATTTTTTTTCCATCAGATGAACTTAGTATCATTAAAAACCATACAGTCCCATTACTAATCAATACCTTTTCAAGTGGTAATGTTTGAATGCTTTTTTCAACTGGAATTTTAGGTATGTCTCTATTATATTCATGTTCTGACATTTCCCCAGAATGATACCTAACATGTAATTTCTGAATTTTCCCTCCAGGAAATTCGTTTTTTCCAATATTTTTTATTTCAAATCTAATTTCACAAGGTTGTGAAGCAATTATTTCTTTTGGTTTAAATATTCTAAAATATCTCTCTGATTTTGAAATCATTTTGGGTACAATCAAAAGCTTATATGTGTTAAAATCGGATTTTACTTTATTCATTTTTATTCTCTCCCTCACGATATTTCAAAGACTGCATAAGTAGTTTTTCCCATTTCTTATCACCTAAATCCAAGTAGATATTAGAAAAGTGGGCAGGAGTATAATTATTCAATGCTTGATGTGGTCGGATGAAATTATAATATAGTTGATGTCCCTTGATAAAAACCGAATCCTGTTTTTCAAGACCTCTTTGGGTTTTATTCCTATCTCTAACTGTTCCGTGAAGTCTTTCAACTAAGTTGTTATCAAACTTAGCATTCTTGTAAAACTTACCTTTAATCCCCGTATTGCCGATATGTATCGTCTCTTTCTTGGTTGTATGAAATTCTTTATTGATAGCCTTCTTGTAAGATTGTAAACCATCAGTTACAATACATCGGGGTCTATCATTATGACTTCTTTTCTTAGCTTGTTGAAATACCTTACGTGCCTTCTCAATATTTCTTTCTTTGGAGATTACACTTGCAAGATGAAATCGGGTAAATTCGTCAATGACATTCCAGAGATAAAACCAATCGCCATCTATTTGTACCATCATTTCGTCAGCTTGCCAAACACTACCAAGTTTAGGTTTAAATTGAGATACGTAAGAATCCATAATTGCAATATAGATTTCAATCCAACGTAAAAGAGTTGTATGAGATACCTTCAAAGCATGGAATTGTTTAAGATGGTCAACAATTTTTCGTAAACTCACTCCTTTGAAATACAAATCGAGAGTGAGACATATAATTTTAGGATCACCTTTCAACCTTTCAAAATAGAGATTATCTACGAATCGTCTATTACAGTCTTTACATTGGTATTCCTGTTTCTTGTTTTTCAAACCGTATTTAATCATACTTTCAGAACCACAAAACTTGCAACAAAAAGGTTTATCAGCATCTTCTTTTATTGTTTCATTCGGGGTTGTGATACTCATTCTATCATGACTCCAGACCAAGGGAAGTTCGTCCTTCTCTTGGTCAATTTTTAACCCAAAATCTTCTAGGGTTGTATTGCTGATTTTATATCTGTTGCATATCTTATATACTCTATCATAGGGAGACTGAAAGTACTCCTGTTGTACAGGAGAAAGACGTAAATTTACAGGGGACATAACCATGATAATGATAGATTTTTGTTGAAAACACACCCAAACATATAAAGAAAAAAAGATAGGAGGGTAAGGAGATGTTTTTGACCTCCTATATTCTCCCCCATAGGATGGGATGTTAGCATGCTTTAAACAAAGGAGAAAAAGCGTTTTTAGTATATAAAACCCAATTTGGTTAATTGAAAGTATTCGATTCGTGTTTTTATCTTGGTTGTGCATATTTCATGTGTCCTACCCCAACTGTGCACATGAAATTAGACTACGATTTAACTGTAAGTAAAGGTTCTAATTTCTTTCTATCAGTCCATTTAATTATATCATCACTATAATCTGTCATAAGTAATAAAGATTCATCATCCCAGCTTAATTCATCTTCATAAATTGCAACTCTATAGTATTTTTTCTTTTCTTCAGCATATTTTTCGAGCTCCAATGTGAGAAATGGTACCATTTTTTCTTTTGTAAATGTCCGCATATGACTTCTTACGTCAATACTTGTACCAACAGTTTGAATTAAATTTTTAAAATCAATTGACATTATATCAATCGTATAGGGCATTGTCCCTATTTTTATTGGTAGTAAATATTTATGTTCTAATTTATTTAATTTACAATATTCACGCACTGTTTTATTAAATGGTTTTAATCTTGCAGGAGGTGTCATATATTCCATGCTATATAACGATTGTAATGCGTTGATATAAAGAGATAAATTATATGCTAAATTATTTTCGTCCGTATATACAACAATTTTACCACTTTCTTCATAGACCTCATATAGCTTAAGTATTTCATCAAATATTTCCTTTTCTTTATCACTATCAACCTGTATATGTTTAATTTCTAAATCAATCAATGTGTTACCTTTATCTGTCAATTTTAAGAAATTCTCTTGTTGCTCAATGTAAAATGTAATAGACTCCCCATTAAATCCAATAAATGGTGTAATAATTCTACATCCATTAGGGGTTTCTTCGATATGAAAAGATTCTTCTAAAAATGTTAAATAATTTTTAATAATACCCTTACAAATCATTTTTTCCCACCTCCTTTTATATGATTGAAAATAGAATCGCTATATTGAAATATTTTCGTTTGACCAGTACCGACAGGTGGAATTATAATGGGTATATAAGTTCCCTCCAATCGTATATTACATTCTTCTAAGAATTGATAAAACGCTTTATTAACATCATTTCTATCAATTTCACTGTTAGAAATTATTTTTGCTTCTAAATCTTTTTTACAACCTTTTTTAAATTTATGTTTATGCGGTTTCATTAATTGTTGTTTTGAGCAGGAATCTATATAATTTGGCGAATGTATTGTTTTATCATATTTGACTAATTCCTTACTTTTTCTATATCTGTAGACAATTATAAAAGCAAAATAGTTATTGTCATCGACTTTTCCGATAAGAGTAACTTCATAATCGGTAATTGTTTCATTCATTATTTCCAAATGTTCTGTTATATATGATTCACCAAAACGCTTCCAAACTACATCAGAATCAATTACCTTTTCTTCTAAATAAAAGGATTGGAATATATCATCTGTTATTTCCATCGTCCATCTCTTATCATTATCAATAAAAACTATATAAACTATTACAAAGTAAAAAAGAAGTTGCTGAGAGTTGCACAGTTGGGGTTTTTGTTTCATAAACTCCCAGCATCCAATTTCGTTATCCTTTATAAAATCAAAATGAGGATTGTTGAAAGTACAAAAATTATATAATAAAGTATTTAAATCTAGCATTGGTGAAAAAATGCCAATACCTATAGCAAATATTTTTTTTGGTAAAAGAACGATGACAATTTTGATAGTTATTGGAATTATTCTAATAACTACTGCATTATATCCTGAAACATCGCATCTTGATAATGGATATTTTATATATATTGGATTGGCATGTTTTTTATACGTTGTAATGGTCTGGATAATAAAGCATTCTTCATAAGGTGGATTAAATATTCCCTTAGACTTATTCAGTCACCCCACCCCCTGCACCACACCAATTCGACCACACCAACATAGACCAGAACCCTTTATCGGGTTCCGTTCCATCCATGGTTGTTACATTCGGGTTGGTACATAAGGGTTGGTTTAGTGTTAAGATTTTAATTTAATACCAACTGCTGAGAACATAGCACCAAAAACAGCCCAAATCAATCTCTCAGTAAAAATCCATATTTGATTTGCAAAATCATGATGATTATTAATAACACAGATTGTAATAACAATTAGCAAAGCAAAAATTAACAACATTGCAAAAGCTATTATTTTAAGTAGGTCAGAATTAAAGAATTTCTGTTTTAATTTTGATGGAATCTTGCTCATATCAAATTCTTTTGGATTTGACTTTGCCATGAAGATTACCACCTAAATATAGAATTGCACCTTGGACAAGTTTTCAGTTTCCCTTCAAATATAAGATGACAGTTGGGGCACTCATATTCTTCCTTACCTCCAGATAATGCTTTTGCTATTACATAACCAATTGCTGCTCCACTTATGAATGCCAATGCATAATCTACCCAAGTTAATTCCTCATCATCTTTTGACATTCTGAATGTCTCCTTGAAGAATGATTTTATTTTCTCCCATATATTCATAAAAACTCCAATTAATAATCTTTTGGTTAAACATTTGTTATATAAAATTCACAAAATTACAAACATTAAAACAGATTGTTAGAGTGATTGAATCTCTTTATCTATTTACTGCCAATTTTTACTATATATCTGGATGATTAATATCAATATTTACCTCTTTAGCAGACCCAAAATAGTAATCACCGATATTTATCCCTTTAAAACCAGTAACACCAACACAATACTGCCTAATTGTAAATGGTGGAACATATCCATCCACCCATAAAGTATCTATCTGGCCATAAAATTCATCATTAAACTCCTCTTCTCCTTCAGAACTGACAATTGTAATATTACCCACTGTTGGTATCCATCTATAGATAGCGCCATCCCATTTACCTACTGCATAACCAAATGTTATCCAACTACTTGAATAAACCCTACATCTTATGATATTATAGAAATGAAAAAACATCTGCCACATTCTATCAAAAAAAACACCTAAGTCCCCATCATATTCTTTTTCCAATTCATAAAATCTAATACCAATCGAACCTAGAAAATTAGTATGAGTTGATTGCCCATTAATTGAATAGGGATTGTCTCCAGTATTAATTATTTTAATTACATCTTTTACGCTATTTCCCCCTAATAAACCATACTTATCAAGTTCAATTAATGCTTCTTCAAAGATAATATTACATTCTTCCCGTGAAGTAACATCAACAAATTTTGTTCCAATATTGTCTAATAATTTATTTACCCCCTCAGCTTCTGCATCACTTATCTTTATTTTATAGGATTTTATTCCATCTGAACAAATAATCATTGAAGTAATTTCACTTAAATGATTATTATCTGTTGTTTTAAGAATAGTAGCATTAATTGATGGTGCTAAAGCAAGTCCAATGAACAAGAGAATAACAGCAACTACTACTCCTTTCTTGATGAGGTTATTTCTTTTCATAACTTTCCCCCTCTTCATATTAATAATGCAGAACTGATATATTTGTTTATCGATTGCAGATATACCATACACATAAGTGATAGTTTTAATATCAGGAGACACTTTATAATTTGGAGGCAACTCCATCATAATCCTTTTCTACGAGTATTCTCATGCGTTTATCACATCTCCCTGAGATGCCTGTATGTGATGATGTAGATACACGCATGGAGCGACAGGAATGATAAAAAGAATCAAGGCGATTGAAAGCGTTACAAATATCATTGTGCTCAGCACAAAGTTTGTAGTTTCTATCGTGAGCCTGCTCAAAATTCTCAGATAATAGCTGAGATTGGTCGAGGAACAGAGTACCACGTCTGTGGCCATATGTGGGGGGTGACAAGGTAAGGCTTAATGTAGATACAAGTCACTCCCTAATGTCCTTTTTCATTCCTCATATGATGAAGTTACTTTCTCCTTAAATTAATCCCCCTCACTTAACGATTTATCCAATAACATTTTCCATTTACTCGTACCTAAATCAAGTTTAATCTGTGAAAATTCAGCAGGGGTATATCCACTCAATCCTTCATGTGGTCGAATGAAGTTATAGTATAACTGGTGTCCCTTGACAAATACAGATTTCTCCTTCTCTAGTCCCCTCTGTGTTTTGTTCCTTTCCCTAACTGTTCCATGTAATCTCTCTACTAGGTTATTGTCAAACTTGGTATTCCTATACTGTTTACCTCTGATACCCACATTACTTACATGAATAGTCTCTTTACTCACTATCTTAAATTCTTTATTAATTGCTTTTTTATATGATTGTAAACCATCTGTAACTATACATCTAGGTTTATCTCCATGACTATTTCTCTTGGCAACCCTAAATGCTTTTCTTGCATCAATAATTCTACGTTCCTTAGATATAACAGATGCTAAGTGGAACCTAGTAAACTCATCCATTACATTCCACAAGTAATGCCAATCTCCGTGTATATCTACCATCATTTCATCTACATGCCAAACTGTTCCTAATTTAGGTTTAAACTGTGATACATACTTATCCATAATCTCAACATACTTCTCAATCCATCTCAATATTGATACATGAGATAACTTCAACTCATGGAATTGTTTAAGATGGTCTGCTATCTTTCTCAAAGAAACTCCTTTGAAATACAAGTCTAACACTAAACAGATTATCTTGGGATTTGCCTTCATATGTTCAAAATGTAGATTGTCTACAAATTTCTTTCCACAATCCTTACACATATAGTTTTGAGTTCCTTTCCTCTTACCATATTTCATGTAGTTCTCAGAACCACAAAACTTACAACAAAAAGGTTTATCACATACTTCTTCTATCTTCTTCTCGGGGGTTGATACCATATTTATCAGCTCCTCGACCTTGGGAAGTTAACGCTTCCCTTGGTCAATTTTATTTAGCTAATTATATATGGTTCTCATCCCTTATAAACTCTTCTGTTGGGTAGGTGAAAGTACTCCTGTTGGATAATTAACAATCTCTTAAGAATCACTCTTCATTCCTAATTCTTTAAACATCCCATCACGATTGTTGAGATGGATGTCATTTTCCCTAAGATAATTATGAAGTGCTTTTTCATTATCATGGGTGTGCCATTGTATTTTACCTTTACTAAGCAAATCGTGTATAGGTGTTGATACCCAATATGCCTCCTTTGTTTCATTATTTATAACATACCTAGGTCGTGAAGTATTTGGCTTATTTGGCATATCATTTCTTGATGAATAATGAACTACTAGATGTGATAAATCCAAAGAATATTTCTTTTTAACTGCACCTGTAATCAAATTAGATGCAATTCCTAATAGAATTGCAGCAATTAAAATCCAAATATCTGAAAAGCTTTCCATAATATCAAATCTGCCTAATAATTGAAAGATTACTGTAAGAAGAATTACAACTATAACTATCAGAATTCCTGCTATGAGTCTGTAATTTTTCATGTGACAAAGAATTTTGTTGTTGATATTTAAATGTCACCTTTCTAAATGTATTCAATACCAACCTCATCTTACCAACCAAAATGTGGTACTGTTCAAATGATGGTTGGTAAATCTTGGTTGTTCAATTATGGTTGGTATAAGCTTACGACTTATTCATACATTACTTTTAAAATTGTACCAAAAACTAAAGCTCTTATTCCAATTGGAATTGCATTATACCATTTTGTAATATTCTCTAATCTAGCACCCCAATCAATTATTTTACCAATTTTTTCTAAAGTTTCATGTTCTTTTTTAAGTTCTTTTTTCTCAGTTAAAACTTTAATAACAATCTTTAATTGATTTTCATTAATTTTATCAAAATCAATATCAATTCCAATGAACTTTTCGTTTTCATCTTTAAATCGGACGGAAGCTGAAATAAAAAAATTCAGATGAGGATAGTTATTCTCAAGTTCGTCTTCATTGTCTTCATAAATGCATTCAATTTCTTTATCTACTCCTTTCCTTATTCTTATTTGATTTAGTAAATAAAATGCAAGTGTTTTAGGGCTAATTTTTTTAAAATTTAAAGATTTAATTTCATCCTTTATTCGACCACGAATTTTTGAATTTATAATCAATCCATCTATTACTCCATCAAAGAAATGAAGATATACTAAAAAACCAGGTGAAGATTCAATTAATGAACCTAGCTCTTTTTCTGAATCCAACATCTCATTAAGTAGGGTTTTCAATTGGTCAAAGATTGATTGCATATTTTTTTGAAACTCTTGGTCTCCAGCAATTAAAGAACTGTTTATTGACTCTATTGATGCCAATAATAAAAAGAAAAGACTAGTTCTTTCTGGACCTGAAACTTCTTCAAATTTTTGTTTAAGTGCGGTCGGAAAATACACAATGTCTCTTTGAAAATATTTCCACATTGTACTATCAAGTCTTAAATTATCTTTAAAAAATTTAAATTGGAGATTCAACGAATAAAATGTTGAGGTCAGATAATTATAGTGATTGCTTTTGTTTTTATTGAAATAATATATGTTTAAAACATTTGAATGAGAATCTCTTGCGAGAGAACTGATATAAAAATCAATTTTTTCCTCAATGAGGGCTAATTCATTTTTATCGATTTGATCAAAATACAATTCCATAAATTGATACAACTGAGATGTAGATTCAGAAAGTATCACTCCTTCCTTCCAATCCAATTTAAATTTTCTTGATAAAGAATCAACATTTTCAAAACTTTTATTGTAGATTTGTTGTAACTCAGAATAATCCATTAATATTCCCCTTTAATACAACGAATGATTTTTTTATGTTATTAATCAAGGGATGATTATTAAATATTTCCATAAACTCCTCTCTTGTATAACAAAATAGATCAAAATAATATTTCGATTTTGGGAGTGTAAATAACTTATACCTTTCATGAAAATTTTCAAATTTAAATTTATCACTAATGATTAATATATCAATGTCCTTAGCTTTTTCTTTATTTCTTAAGTAAGAACCAAATAAGACAATTGTTTCTATAGCTGGATTTTTTATTTCTCTTTTTAACCAAGAAAGATTTTCATCATTTAAAATCGATTCTTTATTTGTGATTGTGAATATCATAACCAACAGAGGTAGTAATAAAAACGTTTTAATTTTATGTATGTCGACATTTTTGTTAATTCTTGGTTGGTAAATTTGTTTTGTCGCTAAGCGATTTCTTCATCAATTCCAACCACTTATTATTGCCAAGAGGGAGATCAACACCAGCTACCTGTGACGGAGTTGCTCCCCCTAATGCTTGATGTGGTCTAATGAAATTATAATAAATTCTCTGTCCGTTAATAATTTGTGTATCCACTTTTTTAAGTCCACGTTGAACCTTATTCCGCTCACGAACAGTACCATGAAGTCTCTCCAAAACGTTGTTGTTAACTTGATCTTTAATGCCTACATTGTGGATATGTTTAATCCTTGTTACTGATGGTGCAAACTCTTTCTTAATCGCCCTTATATAACTTGGCAAACCATCAGTAATGATATATTTAGGTCTATGATGTCGACCGTTGTTTTTTGCCTTCTGAAATGCTTTCCTTGCATCTTCGATATATTTCTCTTTTGAAATATATTCAGATAATTGGTATCTTGTTCCTTCATCCATTGCATTCCAAAGCCAGTTCCAGTCACCAGCAAACTTAATCTTCATTTCATCAATATGCCATACGTCAGAGAGTTCTTGTGGCTCTAGTGTTTTAACATATGCGTCAATGATTCCTATGTATTTTACAATCCAATTATAGACTGTAACATGTCTAATGTTTAACTCATAAAATTGTTTAAGATGATCTGCAATCTTTCTAAGTGAAATTCCCTTGAAATACAGATCTAAAGTAAGAGCGATAATCTTAGAATCATATTTCATCTTCTCATAATGTTCATTGTTTACAAACTTTCTATTACAGTCTTTACACCAATAGGCTTGTCTTCTCCCTGATTTACCGTATTTAATGATATTTACAGATTTACAAAATTTACAATAAACTCCTTCTTCTTGCTCTACATCTTTTTCGGGTTCTTGAAGAGGTTTATTCTCTTGACTTTTCCAAAGAATCACTGCATAAATATGTTTACAAAGAGTGTGTCTATGTAAAAAATCTAAACAACCACAACTCCAACCATCTTGATTCTTCATAACAAAATATTTGTCCTTTCTTGACTGAGAAGGAACATAATATGCGTCTTTACCTACCTTTATAGGATATTTACCAGCTTTCAAAATAAGTTGAGCTCTCTCAATTCGAGACTTTTTTCTACTTTTCTTACGAGTCTTTTTTATCATACATTGTTCACCAATAATAGTATTGCATTAGGAGTATATAAACTCTATCGAAAAACTTTAAATACTATGATATATATACTTTATATATAAAGGATATATATGGTATTATGAAGGGTTACAAATCTGTTAGTATAAGTGAAGAAGTACACAAAGAAATTGAAAAAATTACAAAAAGTGGAAAATATCTTTATAAAAATCCTTCTCAGTTTATTAATTGTGTTTTAATTGCAAAGCTTCTTGATTTACGTAAATTACAATTAAAAGAGAAAGAAATTGAATTATTGGAAAAGAAGTAATATGAAATCTAAAAAATTATCAAAAAAACAAATAGAAGAACTAGCAGAACAAACTGCAAAATTAAATATCGAACAATTAAATATCTTATCAAATATAGCTTTAGAAAAAGCATTAAATAAATCAAATAGAGAGATAATTTTCCCACTAAAAGTATTAGTAACTGTAACTAGAAATTAATTTTATGTAGTTATTCAAATTGTTCAATAGATTTATTTGCAGTTTCAAAAAGTTTATCATAAGTAATTACACTTAAATTATGCAAATAGAAATTATGGATTCTTAAATTTTCAACCATTTCTTTGTCTCCCTTTCTACCAATTACAATAATTCCTTTGGGTTTTAATATATCCAAATCGAAAATAATTAGATTATCACTATATAACATATCACATTTATGTAAATATCTAATCATTTGGGAAATTGCTTGTTGAGTGGTTGAACTAAACTTATTACGAGTGAATACTTTTACATTATTACTCTTTTTTAATTCAACAATATCATAATATCCATCAAAAGTTTCTAATAGAAAATCACTTCTGCTTCTAAATCCTATTCTTTGTTCAGATTTCGCATTAATATATTTCGCTCCAAACATCCATGAATTTTCTCTGAGGTGATTATGTAACTCCCTTTCGTTTCTACTTTCGTTCATCAGTTGTTTAAACTTTTTCAATTCTTTTTTATACTGGGGAATCTTTGTTTTTCTTGACTCTATTAATCTTTTTTTTGCGTTTTTCCGTATCCTTACAATATCTTCATGTAAATTTTGTAATTCTTTTGTTTTTTGTTTTATTTCCATATCTTTTCTTTTTAAACCACGTTCATATTCTTCTTTACTAACAAAACTACCACTATCAGATAGTTCATCGATTTCATAACCTGACCAACCTAGAAATCGTGATAAATTTCTATCGACTATACGTTTTAAATCTATCCAATGTTTTTCTTTGTTTAATATTAAATTAGTATTAACATTTCCCCACCATTTGTTAAATCTAAGGTATCTGTTTCTTTTTTCTAAATTCTCTCGAACTTCAATTCCTAAACCACCTTTTTCTCCCATCATATATACATAATTTTTTGCAATGACTTTACTTTTGGGAGTTACAATAACTTCTTGCGTTTCCTCCACCATAAAAAACACCATTTTATATTATTATATTACAAAAAGTGATTGTATAGAAGCATAAAATTGTTTGGTCTCCCCTTTTTTGGTAGAAAACCCATTCTGTAAAAGTCTCCTACTTGCGTAAGTTTGGTGACAAACACATAAGGGGAGACCGCTAATTACTATACAAAATACTTATTATAATTGTTTGCCAACGTAAAATACACAAATTAGATTAGAGGAATAATACTAAATTTGTATAATGCCTTTTTTGTAAAGATAATATCCATTGCCTGTAGCTGTAAAACCTAAAACTGCAATTTTTTGTAGTAATCCGTATACATTATCTTCTTCTTGTTCTATTTTATCAACCAACTGAGAAGTGTATGTATAAAGTTTATCAAAAACATTATCTACTAATGAGGTAGTAGTGTCTCCCTGAGCCACTAGTGATAGTCTAGTATTAAAGTTATTATATGTATTAGATATAACCTGATATGTAAAAACAAGTTGGGGGTCGTATTCAAAATTAAAAACTCTTGGAATGACTCCATATATTCCAGAATAATAATAAAGTTTTTTTCTTTCATCATTTTCTTCTTTCATCTTTTCTAATGCATATCTCATTTCTTCTACCATTTTTTTTCTGAGATATTTACTTATTTTCATACCCATTACATCACCTCTTGTCCTACGTTTTGTACATGGTCAGCACTATTAAAAGCAAGGCTTGGAATAGCAGGCAGTATTGTTCTTGATGGGTATTCTTCAATATTTACATCTAAAGAAGATGTAATTGGAATTTTCTTCTTAACCTGAATTGAAGGAGTCTCTAACCATTTTGCTATATCTTTTTCAAGTTGTTCAAATTCTTTAGGTATTTGAATTTCTATTTTCGGTCTTTTAATAAAAATAAGAATTGAAGCAGAAAGTCCAATAAGTAAATAAAAAATTGCTAATATCATTTTATTCTCTCCATTGCTTTAAAGCTTTATCGAACATTTTTCCCTTTTGTTTTAGATACGCTTGTATAATTGGTTGAACATTGTTTGTACATGATTCCTTATTCTTACGCCGTTCAATAAATTCACCTACAGTAATTCCAAATAAAAAAGTACCTCCTAAATAAATAATTAACGTCACCATTTCTATTTCCATTAATTCTTCACCATTTTTTTAATAGATTTATCTTATAAAAATCTTACTAAATAGTATATGCGATGATTAATTCAGACAAATACCAACGTAAAATTCCCACAGTTAATTCCCCACAGTACTTTTACACAGTACCCAATCTTTGTAAGTATATACCATTAATATCTCCTTAGAAACTAATACAAAATTAGTTATTAAAATTAACTAACAAATTATAGCCTCTCTCATAATTTTATATTTTATTTTATTTCTCTCCTTAACCCTGTTTACATTTCCATTTTTAACTAATTTGCGTAAATTCGCTCGTGTTGACCTTATTCCCTGATTTATTAGCTCTGCAATCTCTTTGCAAGTTAAAGATGATTTTTTTTGTTTTAATAATCTTAATATCTCTCCTTGTCCCACATGTTTACAATAATAAGCAATATCATTTAAGGGTTACTGAAAAATCGATTTTAGCATTTTTTATCCATAAAGAACCAAACTTTTTTATATTCAATAGTCTATATAGATACTATAAACATACTAAGAATATACTAAGAATATACTAAGAGTATACTAAAATGCCAAAAACAAATAAAACCAAAGGTCGAGTAATGGTTGGGTTGGATGATGTTCATCTTCAATTAATTGATGAGCTTCAGCCATTCTTTGGCAATAGTCGACCAGAAGTGATAAGAAATCTCATAATTGATTGGCTCAAAAAAGAACATGGGTTAGAAAAACTCAGAGAGAAAGGAGCCATAAAATAAAAAAATAGGAGAGGAGAGATTAGATGGATGAAGATATTGAAATTTCAGAGGGTGTAATTCCTTTTCAGGATTTTCTATACCTATTCTATTTACTCTACAAAATGAATTATATACGGGGAGCTATGAGATTGCAGAAATTAGTTTATTTATGTCAACATAGGGATGTACCATTAAAATATACTTTTGACCAATACTTTTATGGACCATATTCTGAAGAATTATCACATGATCTCTCAAGGTTTTATGAACTTGGATTTATTGAAATTAAAAGCTCTCTTGCAGATAGAGTGTCTGCTACAGGAAAACCTAGAAGGGTTTTTGAATATAAATTGACAAAAAAAGGATCTGGCCTTCTCGACGAAAATTTTAGGAAAATTCGAGATTATACAAAAAATATTGACAATGTAGTGAAAGAATATGGTACTCAATCATTAGAAAATCTCGTTAATGCATCAAAAAAAGTAGCGGGTCTTCCTATAGAAAGTTCTTTAGAATATTTCAAAAGTACGCCTTTGAAACTTGGTAACACCGATTTACCTACACATGAAATATTGCGAAGATTATTGAGCGAATCATGATACTTCTTTATCTGGATACTAATATTATCTTTGATATTGCTAGGCAAAGACAGAAAAGCTCGATATTTTTGATGGAACTAATTAAAGGTAGTGAGTATCTTGGTTTGTCATCGGCTCGATTGCTAGAGGAAGTATTAATAGTATTACAAAAGGAGTATAGCTCAAGGCTTGGTATTTTTGCCCCTAGTTCTGTTGAAATAAATAGAATTTTTGGAATTTTATTTGAATCGGGTATGCGTGCAGCTAAAGATGATATGAAAATTTTACTTAAATCTAAAGAAGTAGCGAAAAAACTTGGGTTAGCTGCTCGTAAGGAAAGATTTGATGCATTACATTTATCCTCTGCTATTATTCACAAAGTAGATTATTTTGTTACAAAAGATTATGTGGATATACTGTCCAAAAAACAAGATATTGAGAAGGAATTTGGATTAAAAGTGATAAAGCCATCAAAGCTTGTGCCCGTAATTTATGAGACCCTTGAAGGCATGAGAGGTAAAATAATTTCAGAGCAACCTCCTTGCATTGAAAAATCGCTTGAATTAATAAAAACTAATATGAGTTTTGGTAGTAGATTATTATTAGCAAATTATTTCAGAAGATGCTTTAATTATTCAGATGATGAAATGCAAAAAATTTTCGAGAGAGCTTTAAATTATGATCCAGAAAAAACATCGAACATTTTACGTGAGTATCCACCTTGTATCATATTCTGTAGAGAAGTAAAAAATTTTGGAGTTTGTAGTTATAAATCAGCATCAGAGTTTTGTTCGGAGGCCATGCCTACCGAAAAGGATCTCGTTAAAGAGCGTAAGGAAGATAGAATATCTCACGTATATCCATCGCCTTTCTATTATTATATTCGCTCCTCTCGAAAAGCTTTCAAGAAATCTCACAAATAAAATTTATATTGAAGAATATTAAAAGAACTACCTTTACCACCTATTTGACTTTTGAGTAAGTATCAACGGTCTCCCCTTTTTGATAGAAAGACTCTGTAAGTCCTCTAATGCATTATTGGTGAACAATGCTAAGGGGAGACCATATAATCCAATATCAATCAATTATTTAGGTTTTACCAACCAAAAATAAACAATTTCTAATATGTAAAGTAAACCCACATCGGAGCTTTGCACTTTTATTAAGGGTCTCGTAGGCTTTGCACAATAAACCTTCAATGGTTTTACGGGCAATATGGGCACACCTGTACCACTGATGTTGGTGAGTACATAACGTTTAGAAGATAATAGAAATTATGATGTAAATTTATTTTTTCAAAATTTCTTAAAATTATCGTGTTAAGACATAAATCATCTCAGCATTATTACAATGTTCAAATTGGAGAAAAATTATTTAAAAACTTTTCGATAATTAGTTAAATAGTAAAATCATTCTTACATAATAAAGTTTATAATCTAAAATTATTTTATAAATATTATAACTTATATTTAATAGTTGATATATGTCCTCTCGGAGAAAATTGAAATAAGCAAAGTATATATATTAGAATGCATTTTTATTATTAGAAAGTTGGGTGTTTTCAATGCAATATCAATTCGCCATTACAATTAATTTAAAGAAGATTCTCAGTCGGATAATCCATTTCGTTATCGTTCCTATATTAGGTTACTTAGCTATCCATTTTATAATCTATTCAAATGATTCTGTTACTTTACCACACTGGGTAATTTCTATGGTTTTCTTTTTCTTAGCAGCATTATTGACGTTATTGCCTGTATCATTTAAAGAATAATGGTGACGTAGATACTTTTATCCGTAACTGCAACGGTAACTATTGAATTGTCATAGAACCTGCGACAAAGCCCCCAAAAGGAAATATTTAAATAGTGGTACTAATTTATAATTTCTTGCCGTTCCAACAATTACGTTTAATTAGTGGGCGGCATAGGTATAATGGCGAGATTGCATTGAAACCGCCCAACGGTTTCAATCTCACCATTTATCTTTTTTTTGTAAATGATTTTTTTGATTATCTACCTTATGTTAAAATGTTTCAGTAGTATCTGACCATTCTTTTAATACGATTAATTAAATCTCTAAAGCCTGCAATATTCAGAATTACAACAAAAATAAAAAATGATGTCGATTCCATATATGCTTCCATCTGATAAAAAGTAATGATGAATGTACCTGCAAAAATATCGACAATAATCAAGCCAAACAATTCATATATTATTTTATCTAAATAATTCTTGCTTCTTTTCTTCATTTCCCATCTCCTCAACGAAAAAATAAAAACAAGGTATTTAACATTATTTCAAGACTTTTGCACTTTTTAATTTTGATGGAAAAATCAATTAGGTAGTGACATCATTTTTCATCCCGTTGGATGGGATGAAAAGATGTTCTTTACAAATAATACAAACCTCTTTGGGAAGAGGTTAACTGTTTTTAGAAA
>JAUXAU010000130.1 GCA_030619765.1 Thermoplasmatota archaeon | reverse complement strand
CCGAATGTACGTTTTATTCTCTCATGTAACCATCTTTCGAAGATCATAGAAGAAATAGTGTCGCGATGTACGGTTTACGAGTTTAAACCTATTGACAAAGCAGATATCGTGAAACGGTTACAATACATAGCCAAGAGAGAGTGTTTGGCAATAGATGTACAACAACTGGAGATAGTAGCAGAGCTGTGCAAAGGGGATTTGAGAAAGGCAATTAACAATCTGCAAATGGGTAACATACCAAGCAAAACAGATAAGCAAACATATAACATAAACGTGTAACTATGAAAAATACAAGGCAAACCACACTATTAAGATACGTAAATGAACGGTTGATTACTGCTATTCTCGAAAAGGAATATCAAGAAAGCCAATTTGACGGCATTGAACCTGTTGATGCTACCGTTAACGGTATCGAATACGAGGCTTATTGGCTATACAATCGTGAACCTGAGACCACATTTCACATGGACATGGAAGAATACATTGCCTATGAGGTAAAAAAGAAGAATGATAAAAAATGACAATAGCATATCAAAATAAATTATATAAGAAAGAAATTATACAAACAGAGTTTAAAATTGGTGATAAAAATGGAAAAGTTAATAGAAATCGTAAAAAAACCTGAATACAGAGAGATATTGAAAAAAGCTGTTGAAGTAGAACAAAGCAAAGACTGGGAACGTGATACCGATGGTTGGTCCTACAGTGATTTACCGGCAGATCCATTAAAGTTAAACAAATTGGTGCAGAAAGGCATTGTTGCGATAAAATTGAGTACCAATAGTACGACATGGTATCGGCTTGTAAGCCTAGAAGATACAAAGAATGCATTGGAACACCTAGAGGTATCAACGAAAGAAAAAGAAGAAGAAATCAGGAAAAAAATATCGCTAATGGTAGTGACAGAAGGAGATGTTGCTGAATTTAGAAGAATACTAGAGCAGCACGATGGTCTTGACTACTGGCATCAGTATATCAACCCGAAACTAGAGAACATGGAGATCGAAAAAAAGGCAGCACTGATATCCCTTGCATCCCCTCGAGATAGATTTGGTGACCGGGGCCGTATACACGTTTTGTTGTGGGGGGATCCAGCTACCGGTAAATCGACGCTTGTGCGATGGGTGAAAGAAAAAATGGGTGTGTCTTTGATATCACATAGGTCCACTGATGTTGGCTTAACCGGTGACATGACAGGAGATGAGATCACCATGGGCGCATTGCCTATTAACCATAGGAAACTTCTCATTATCGAAGAGTTGGATAAATTCAAAGGACATGACCGTGCAGGGTTGCTAGAGTGTATGGAAGACGGTGAGGTTACTCTCACCGGTGGTGGTAAACAATCTACATTCCCCGCGGAGACAACAACCATATGCACTGCTAACAGGATTGAGGGTTTTACACCTGAACTTATCTCGCGTTTTGATTTCAACATCGAATGTCGCATACCGAATAAGGAGAAAGGTATGCAGATTATGACAAAGATTGTCGACGGTTGGTTTAGAGAGAAAGGCGAATACGATGGTATAAAGCTCCATAAGTTTTTGACGTGGATAAAGGACCATGAACCCACGATATCCGATGATGTCCGTGATAAGATTGCAAAACTGCTTGCACAGTATATCAATAAGAGGAACGTTAAGGAGATTGATCCAAGGCAGTATGAACGGTTTATGCGCATCGGCATTGCCATTGCCCGTCTTAACCATCGTGAGTTACAGTTGAATGATGTAATCCGAGCTATCGAATTGACCAATGGAGATGTTATTATCAACAGGGTCGAAGAGTAAAACTTATTTAACCCAAGTTAAACTTGGTATTTGACCCTTTGTTCCAAAGTTTGAGGTTTTTATCAAAATGCCTTTTCCTATTAAGAAGATATTATAGATTACAATGGATACTATTTTAAACATTGCGACAAAAATGTAAAATATATTTTTGAACCTTAAACGTAATATTTGCTTAAACTTGCTCTTATCTTTTTTTCTTCATATTAATCAACCTTTAAATTTGGCCTGTTTGCGTAGAGTAAATAAACTGTTATACCTTTCGCGTCCATCCAGTTGTTCATGAATTTTCTAATAGTATCCACATCTTGCAGTTTCCCGTCGAAATAATACCTTGATATAGCCTTTCTTACTCCTAAATCATCTGCAGGACCTTGCCCCTTATCAAGGCAGGCGATACCTACTAACTCTGCCGTCCATCTTCCAATGCCTCTAAATTTCGTTAATTTTTCAGTGATCTCTTCTTGTTTAAGATTCCTCAAAGATCCAGGATCAAAACTTCCTTTGGCAACTTCTTCAGAAAAACCAATAATATATTCTGCTTTTCTCTGACTTAAACCACATCTTCTCAGGTTATCTATAGAAGCTTTAGCCAATGTTTTTGCTGTGGGAAAATCATAATATTTTTCACCTTCAAATTCTATATAACCTCCAAACTTTTTACCACTTCACTGATCATACGGAATGCAACTTGTAAAGAAATCTGTTGTTGTATTATCGTTTTGATTATAGCTTCATAAATCGTAAGCCCCATCCTCGGCACTTTAAAGCCATAAAGCCCTTCTTTTATTTCCCTCAACTTCTCGTCCTTCTCCATGAAATCATAAAGTTCTTTCAAATCTTCATTTAAATTCAACAAATGAGAGACTTTCTGCTTCAGCTCCACTCTTTCTTTCGAAGACAAGTCAATGGTTGATATTTCTAACACGGGTTTTTCCACGCCACCAACAGATCGTATCTTCACCGGGCCTAATTTATTTCCAACTTTAAAACCTCTCATCAAAACATTTCCCCTTCTCATCTCAGGAAAAGGTCCTTCCCTGTCTTTTAAAAGAAAATCCAAACTTAGTCCAAAATCGTAGGGAGGTTTTGGTTTTACAATTATTTTATTCATCTCCTTTTATTGGGTTATTTTATCATGACATTTAAATTTTTCATCTAAACTACTCCCCCCTCCAAAGCCAATTGCGTATAACGGTTCTGGTATATCTGAAGTTTTTGCCGAAGGTAAAAATTTGGGCGAACGAAGTGAGCCAGATATACCGTGTTATACGCTCCCGATAGGGACAAGGGAGCGACAGCGACCGAAGAGTCGTGAGCAAAAGGCCTGTTTTCGTTCTGTTCTATTCTCGCTGGCATATTCATATCCTAGCTCTTTCATTTTTCACAACACAGTTTTAATTCACTCTCTTATCTCTTCAAGAGGTATTTGATACCACTCCCAATCATCTTTACTGAATATGACCTCCCCTTTGTATCTACGTTCTTTAATGTCGTGAATAGATAATTGCACTTTTACGCTATCATACGCCCTAAAATTATCTATGTTGCCGCAATCAAAAGAGTGCTGCTGTTTTCTAGATATGGTTTTAAACATTCTATTTATCTTCGTACCTATACCTGTTGCAGAGACAAAGAAAATACTTTCAACCCTCATATCTTTGGAATCGCATCCAGTATTGAGTAGATATATCCAGTAGTGTGTCCAGAACAAAAAATAATTTTGTGTAGTGATTCTAACAAAAATGTTTGGCTTGAACCTTTTTTTCTCTTCGATCTCTCCATGTAATTTGTGTTGTTGCTCAATTTTGAGCATTTTGATTTTTTCTTCTTCTAGTTTTATTTTCTTATTTTCTTCCTTCAGTTTTTGAGCATTCTGCTCAGACATCGTGACTAATACCCCGACTATTTTTTCCTGTTGCGCGATTATTCCTTGACATTGCTCTACGAATGTCTGTATTTGTTTTTGGGTAGAATCTTGAATATTCCTTATCTCATCTTTTGATGCTCTTTGAATGGTTTGTATTTGTTTTTCCGTGGACTCTTCCATAGCCATTATTTGACTGTTCATTGATTCTCGAAAGCTGTCGATTTGCTCTCTTGTTCCCTTATTCATCTCATCAATCTGTTTTGTAGTTAATTCTCGGATGTGCTCATTGTTTTTTAGCATTATTAGAATCATTGCAACGACAGTTAGCAGAAGGATCCCTATCTGAATCCAGGATGCGTCCCGTAAATAATAGGATGCGCAAAGAAACATCACCAAGTAGACAAAATAGAATAGCCAGCATATCTTCCATTTATGCTTAACTAAATTTTTTTCCCACGTATCAACAATCTCGTGCATGAATTACCCTCTATATTCCGTTTAAGCCCTTTGCCCCCGATTTCACTTAACGT
>JAUXAU010000013.1 GCA_030619765.1 Thermoplasmatota archaeon | reverse complement strand
CGTCATGGTGTAAAAGTGATTGATGATCGGCAGCAGACATTGCAGGTGTTCCCGCCGAGCGGGGATGCGGCATGACCGAAGGGCGTGCCGAGGAAGCGAAGGCGGAACGGGGTTATAGGGGTGAAACCCCTATTTCACTTTGTAATCTGTGAACTAGTCAATTTGAAGAGTTTGACCTGACGTAAATATGAGTAGATAGAATTCACTAAATATGGGTGGAGAAGGGCATCCCCCAACCTTCTCTATTCTCTTTTTTATCTTAGTCCAGAAGAATCTGTAATTCAGATTATATGTTAATTCGACATCGATTAGCATATAACTTTATATAAGCGATATGGCATTATATTTATAAAGAAAGGTATATAAAATGAAAAGAAAAATAATAAGCATACTTGTTGTCTTTCTGCTAATCGCAATTATACCATTAATATCAACAGCAACTATAGTACCTGCACAAGACACAAGTAAGCTTTGGCTTAGAGGATTTATTCAAATTTCTGAAATTGAGAACAATACAATCCATGCTTATGCAATTAGGCTGCATTACTTAAAATGGAATACCACCGAAGGTGCCTATGGAACAGTTTTTTTTTGTAATGTCACCTTTCCAGATGCCTACCTTATAATACCGATTGGAGGAATGGACTTCGTCATCGGGATTTCAATGGGTGAATTAGTAAATATACATGGATAATCCATTGAATTATTTATTGTTTAAAATTGAAAAAACACAATTTTACCCAAAATGAATCAATGATAAAGGATAGAATTTATATATCATACTTTTCTATAGATATTATATTATCGGGAGGAAAATAATGATCAAGAATAACTCATTTAGAAAAGAAATTGCATTAATTGTAATAATTTTATGTGTTGGAGCCAGTATTGTAATAGGGGCCCATGGAAATATCGGAAAAAGGAATAATATTGGTCAAAATAATGGCGATAGCTACATTTTTTTAAAGGATATTGATCAGCAGCCTATGTTTCATCAAGGCCGAATACTTCCACTTCCAGAGTATTCAAAATCAGTTAATATGGCTCCCCAAAATACTTTGGTGGTATGATTTAGATGCACCCTCTTTCGGATCAGCAGCAGTTAATGACATTGATGGGGATGGTAATCTCGAGATTGTTTTTGGAACCTATTTTAATGATGAGCACATCTATGCTTTAAATGCGGAAAGTGGCACTCTTCTTTGGAAATACAATACTGGTGGTTGTAATGATGCTTCACCAGCTATAGCAGATGTTGATCTAGACGGTGATTTAGAAGTTGTGGTACCAGCATCTTCTCCATATAGAGTATATTGTTTCAATGGAGCTACAGGACAAGTAGAATGGTCAACATCCACTGGCTATCCAAACTGTATTGACTCGCCGCCTGCAGTAGCTGATGTCGATAATGATGATAAGCCTGAAGTAATACTAGGCACTTTTTATGGTTATGTTTTCTGTCTTAATGGTGAAGATGGTAGTATTTGTTGGCAAACTAATTTAGGAACTGATAGTTATATTCAATCTGGTCCAAACATTCTCGACCTTGATGGAGACGGACAATTAGATATAGTTGTTGCTCAATGGAGCGGTGATTTTCGGATTTATGCATTAAAAGGAGATGATGCTTCTGTTCTTTGGTTCTCTGATCAGCCTCAGGATCACATGTATCATGGAGGTTCGTTCGCAGATATTGATGAAGATGGGAAACCAGAGATTGCGATTGGCTGCTATGATAATCATGTTTATGTAGTCAATGGTGAAGATGGTAGTCCTTTGTGGGATTATTCCGCGACTTATTATATTGGTGCACCGACATCAATTGCTGATTTGAACAATGATGGCCATCTTGAGATAGTTTTTACTTCGCACAATAGGCTCGGAGTTTTATCCTATACTGGTTCTTTACTTTGGAGTTATACTACAGGCGGTTCTATCTTCCGTGGTGTAGCTATTGCAGATATAGATGATGATGGGATCCTTGATGTTGTATTTGGGTCGGACGATGGGATATTGAGAGTCCTTCAAGGAAACGATGGGAGTGAGGTATGGACATATGATTTAGAAGCTCACTATGGACAGACCTATGGAATGAACCATGCACCTGTCATCGCTGATTTTGACAACGATGGAAAGTTGGATGTTTTTATTATAGGGGGCTATGGAACCTCATCCCCACCTACCAATAATCATGGACGTGCTTATGCAATTGCTGCTGGTGAAGGTACTGGCCCAGGTTGGCCTATGTTTAGACATGACCTTAGACATAGTGCTTGTTTGAAAGATAATCAACCACCAGATACACCAGAAATAAATGGACCCACTGAAGGCGAAGTAGGAGAAGAACTCACATTTTCAACTAGCACGACTGATCCAGATGGAGATCAAGTATGGTACAAATGGGATTTTGGGGACGAAGTAACAGATTGGATTGGACCATTTGATTCTGAGGTGGTAGTTTATGAATCTCACATCTGGACTACACCTGGTGTATACATGATAAAAGTAAAAGCCAAAGATAGTTTCGATCGAGAAAGTAATTGGTCTGAACCATTATCTGTAACAATTATACAACTCGCACCTGAACTTAAAATAGACATTAAAGGTGGTATTGGCATACATGTAATTATTAAAAACATTGGAGATGAAAATGCTACTGAAGTAGAATGGAGCGTTTCTGTAAAAGGTGGAATATTGGGTCTAATAAATGCATCACTTGAACGCGGTACTCCATTACTTGAACCTGAGAAAGAAATTCATGAGAGAATACTTCTATTTAGATTGGGGAAAATCGAAATAATTGTGACAGCAGATGCATCAAATGCAGAGAAAGTTACAAGAACAGAAAACGCAATAGTATTATTCGCAATATGTATACTAATTCCGTAATAACCTTTTTCTTATTTTTTCTCTAAAATCCTTTTAACGCTTTGTAATTAATTTTGGTTAGCCAATAAACCAAATTTATTTTATATGAATCCGATTACCACTTAATGATAAGTTTAGGCATTGAAGGTACTGCTCACAGTATTGGCATTGGCATTATCCAAGATGTAAAAGGGAAATGCAATGTCCTCTCCAACAACATCAAAACATATAGCCCAGGGAAGGGAGGTATACATCCAAGAGAGGCTGCAAACCATCATGCCACCTACATTGCAGATTTAATTAGTGAATCCGTTAAAAAAACACAAATTGATTTTTCTGATATTGACTTGGTGTCTTTTTCACAAGGACCCGGACTTGGACCATGTCTTAGAACTGCAGCAACTGCAGCCCGCGCTCTTGCATTAGCTCTTGATAAACCGATTATGGGAGTTAATCATTGCGTTGCACATCTAGAGATCGGAAGGGGAACTATTAACGGTTGCAAAGATCCCGTTTTACTATATGTCTCAGGTGCAAACACGCAGGTTATTGCATTTGCAGAAGGTAAATACCGCGTATTTGGCGAAACACTTGATGTGGGAATTGGTAATTGTCTTGATAAGTTTGGTAGATTTATGGGAATGGAATTTCCCTGCGGACCTAAAATTGAAGAATTAGCAAAGAAGGGACAAAAATATTTGAAACTCCCTTATTCGATAAAAGGAATGGACATTGCTTTTTCAGGTTTATTGACATCAGCAGAACAATACGTTCGCAAAGGAGAAAAATTGGAAGACACATGCTTTTCAATTCAAGAAACGACATTCGCAGCACTTACTGAGGTAACTGAACGGGCAATAGCTCACACTGAAAAAAATGAGGTTCTTTTGGGAGGTGGTGTTGCAAGTAATAAACGATTGAGAGATATGGTTAAAACAATGGCACAAGAACGCTATGCATCTTTTTTTGTTCCTTCACAAGATCTTTGTATTGACAATGGCGCTATGATCGCATGGCTTGGCTTTTTAATGTACAATAGCGGTATACGAATGAGTATTGAAGAAAGTGTAATTGACCAACGTTTTAGAACAGATATGGTGGATGTGAGCTGGCGTGAATAAAAAGATAATTTACAGAGGAGCAGAGGCAGAAATCTGTTTGTCTCGTTATTTGGAAGAAAAAGCAGTTCAAAAGAGAAGGATACCAAAATCCTATCGAATAAAAGAGATTGATTCTTTTCTTATTTCTTTTAGAACGAAAGAAGAAGCAAAGCTAATCTCAGATGCACGTTTACATGGAGTGTCAGTTCCAATAATCTATGATGTTGATCTCAAAGAAGGCGTAATTACAATGCAGTATCTTGAAGGAAAACGAATAAAAGATATTTTAAATGATTTAGATGAAAAAGAGAGAAAGCGTATATGTAACATGATGGGAAAAAGTATAGCGAAACTTCACAATAATGATATTATCCATGGAGATATCACAACTTCAAACATGATATTACTAGACGACAGAATACATTTTATTGACTTTGGGCTGGGTAGTAAAAATGGTGAAATTGAAACAAAAGGAGTTGACTTGCATGTTCTTATGGAAGCTTTTGAGTCCACCCATTCTCAGCATCCAGATTGCTTTGATTATGTACTCGAAGGGTACAAAAAAGAATTTAGCGGAAACGCAGGCACAGTAATTAAAAAAATTGAGGATATTGTAAAAAGAGGAAGATACAGATGAAAACAATCTATTTTATTACTGGAAATAAAGGAAAATTTTCTGAGGTAAAAGAAAAGTTGAAAAGTTTAGATATCACAGTAGTCCAAGAAAATCTTGGATACCCTGAAGTACAGGGAACTTCTCTCAAAGAAGTGGCCGGATATGGTGTGGAACACATAAAAAAAAGATTCCCCCATCCTTTTATAATCGAGGATGCTGGTCTTTTTGTTGATGCGTTGGATGGTTTTCCTGGGGTGTATTCTAAATATGTATTTTTTACAATTGGTTGCAAAGGCATTCTAAAACTTTTGGAAGATAAAAAGAGGAGAACAGCAATTTTCAAATCTGTGTATGCTTATTCTGAATCCAATAAAAAGCCTCTGTTTTTTATTGGAGAATGCCAAGGGACGATAGCCAATAAAGAAAGAGGGGAGAGGGGGTTTGGTTACGATCCAATATTTATTCCTAACGTTGAAACAAAAACATTTGCTGAGATGAGTACTGAAGAAAAGAACACATTTTCTCATCGAGGGAAAGCGTTGGACAAATTCATTAATTTTTTAAAAGAAAAATAAAGATATTAGGGAGAAGTAAACACAAATTACTAGTAAACATCCCAGTCTAACTTCATTGTTACTTTTTATAATTCAATAGTTCTATTTAACAAAAATAATATAAAATATCAAAGCATATAAAAATAGAAAGTTTTAAAAACGTACATTTATAATATAACATACAGGAAAGGATATGTCTGCAGTAGAAAAGAATACGGATGAAGATATACTGAAAATCAGATATCTAAAAACATCTAAAATAATTCTAATACTGGCCGTGATATATGCTCTTTGGATTACTATACTTATAATAAGTGTCTATTTTCTTGGAATCTACAAATTGGCGTTTCTTACAATGGATCAATGGATAATATCAAGTATAATTCTTTTAGGTGTGTTTGTTGGTCTAGATATAATATTTATCCTACATCATTACATGGTTAAAAGGAAAAGAATTGAAAGTGAAAAACCAAAACCAATATACTATAAAGGTAAAAAATTACATTTATACACCCTCCCAGCAGATTCCAAGGGTGGAATTTTCAGCAAAACCTATGTAAAAATTGATGGGGACAATATACTTAATTTACGATTTCAAATGATTCCACCTTATGAAATGCGGGGGAAAAAAGAATAAAATTATTTTTTTATTATTCCCATCTCTGCTAATTTTTCTGGAAGATATGTATCTGTGACGTAATCAAGACCATATTTTGCAAGTGCCTGCTGTTCTGATTTTTTACCCAGACTCAACTGTAATTTAATTTCATGCTTCCAGAAAGAATCTTGAAAACGAGGATCTGAAAGTTCACTTTTTAACGCGTTGATGTCTTCTTTTGTTAGTTTATCAGTAGGTAGCTTATAGTTCTCAATATCTGAAGGTGTTACACCAAGATATTGAGCTGCAGGTGTTGCTAGATATTCAGAGATATGTGCGGTTTTAATAGCCCCATATGCAACACTTCCAAATATTCTATAGCTCCAAGGATCACAATCAGTAAAAACGAGGACAGGTAATTTTTCCTTTTCATTTAAACGCTTAATGAACCGTCTCGTTGATCGAGCGGGTTGTCCCTTTAGATGAACGAGGATTGCTCTATTTGATGTATCAAATCCATTCTCAACAAGCCTGTCAAACATACCACCAGTTTCTATTGCAAGAATAAAATCAGCATCTGCCCCTTTAAATGATATCTTTTCCGGCTCGACATTGTAAGGAATGGAATAGCCTGAATCCCCAACATCGTCTTGGCAATGAATTTTCTTTTTGGTTTTATTTCGTGTCATCTCTTCAATAGTAAGATTCCCAATCACTCGTGCGCCATCCTCCTCTGGCCTTAGTTTAAAATCTTCTCTCATGCAGCTTGTTATTACTTCTAAATCTTCAGCAAGCGAATCAGATTCTGGCTGGGAATTGAATTTCGCAAGATCCCACCCCTCAGAAATATAGTACATCTCTCTGAGCGTCGACGATTTATTGGCCTTTATCATATCTTTAATGAAATCTACCATGTACATCGTACGAAGCATCATATATGCGCCATCCAATGATTTTGCAGATCTTTCTGTCATATTTTTTCCATATTTCCACACATTCAATTTGTCATCAAATTGAATGTTAGATTTGGTACGTGTAGGAAGTTTTAGATTTGGTATTTCTGAGCTCTCAAGGTCATTATAGACCTTTGATGCAATTGAATTTATACTGTTAATTACCTTTGTATAATCACGCGACATTTTAATCTCCCTCCCATTTATCTGCTCCTATCACATATGATGGGTTTATATTTTCGACATAAAGATCATTTTCATCAAAATCTTCTTTATCTAGCCCAGCAAGTTCAAAATAAATATCTCTTTTGTCTGCTGGTGGAATAGTGTCAAGATTCCATTTTATGTAATTATCAGTGATTTTTGTTGGTTTAGGTGTTACACTTCCTACAACGGCATCTTCAGGAATAACTGCATAGAGATTGAATTTCTGCGGTTTATTTTTATAATTAACAACCATGACTGTGCTTTTTGTAATCCAGCCTTCCTCACGTTTTTCTGAAGATTCATCGAATAAGGTAGATTGCGCAGGTTTCGCAGAAGTCGTCTCATATTCTATTATATCTTCAATCCATACAACGTCCATTATTTTCGTTATCACTTTATCGAGAGAAGGTACTGGTTTATCCAGCATTTTTGAAGATTTTTTCGCTATTTCAGGTAAAATCTTTGTAATCAATTCAAATTTCTCCCTCGTTTTCACACGTCGTACTTTTTTATTTATGTGACTTTGTACTTTCCGTGCACATTCTCTAAACGCAAGTTTAACCTCGTTTTCAATCTCAGGTATATCTGCTATTGCTTCTTTGCTTTCAGATGTGAAGGGAATGAGAGTAGAAGACATGTGGGTTAAAAACATCGCAGGGCCTGAAGGTATACCTTTGCCGGAAGGCTGTTCTAGACCATATCGTCTCCAATCAATGGAAGATATTGCTGAAGTGGAAACACAATCTCCCTGTTGATACAAGAGGGGGACACGATTGGCAAATCGCATTAATTTTACGGTTTTATCCTTAGGTAGACTACCACCGTAAACGATCCCTACCTCGATCTGGAATGGATTACCTGAATAAACTGATGCAGGTCTTGATGCTGTAACTATAAATTCTGGAGAGATTTCCTGTGTTTCATGCTTTAAGCTGCGCTTTATTAACGTTTCACCAATAGGGGAGAGACACTCAGTTGTAGGAGCCATGATTTTTACTTTTTTAAATGCTTTATGTAGCGCTAAGAATTGCTCTCTCGACATATTCTTTGGATTAAAATCTTTATCAAGCTGAGCCTTTTCACATACTGCTTTCGTGGTTCTGTCTCCCATACTGCTAAATTCACTCTTCAAAAATGAGGACAATTTTCTACTTTTTGTATTCTTAGCCAATTTTATTAATGTCCCAAGTTCAACTCCATAAGGATGCGGCTTAATCTCGACACTTTTTCTTGGCAACATGTCCGATATTCGTTCGAACAAATGCTCAGTTCCGTCAGGCTCTTTAAAAGTGATTTGTGCGTGGGGATTAACAATAGATACGCTCTGTAGATACTCACAAACAAAACGTCTACCGCGTTTATAGTCTGCAACAATACTTACTTCAAATCTAGTACCAGATGGTTTATCCCAATGCATAGTATCTCGATTTATGACCTCGGAGCGATTCTTATTGGTATCAATAGCTAGTTCTGTAACCGTTGCAGGTCTATCTTCTTGTATTTTTGATATAACTTTTGCATGTTTGCCAGTCGTTAGTTGACCATATAACACAACAGCAGAAATTCCTATTCCTTGCTGCCCCCTACTTTGCTGGATAGCATGGAAACGTGAACCATAAAGCAGCCTTCCAAAAATATGGGGGATCTGTTTTTTTACAATGCCTGGACCGTTGTCTTCAACAATAAGTTTACATTCACCATCTTCATGATTTCTAATTTCAACATAAATATCTGGAAGAATGCCAGACTCTTCACAGGCATCTAAAACATTATCGACTCCCTCTTTAACACTTGTGAGGAGAGCTCTTGTTGGATTTCCAAAACCTAGGATATGTTTGTTTCTTTCAAAGAATTCAGCTACGGATATTTCCTTTTGTTTTTCAGCTAATTTATGGGCAATTACTTCTGGCAAAATGTTTCCTCCTTGCTAGGATAAGATTGCACCCGATGACGTAATTGTTAGGACAATTATAAAATTATTGTATATTTGCATTTCAATGAAGAGAAGTGTTTAATTTGACGAGGAACATAAAGCAATGTTTATAAGTAAAAATTTACTTTGCCTTCTAAAATCCACTCCTTATGAGGAAGAAATGTCGGAATACAATCAAAAAGCCTTGGAAAAAAAATGGCAGAAAAAATGGCAAGAGATGAATATCTATAATTTCGATTTTGATAGTGATAAACAACCTTATAGTATAGATGTCCCGCCTCGATATGCTTCTGGTCCATTACACGCAGGTCATGCTGTACATTATACTCATATAGATTTTACCGCTCGCTACAAAAGGATGAGAGGCTACAATGTTTTTTTTCCATTATGTTATGATGTCAACGGTATACCTATTGAAGAACGTGTTGAAAGAAAGCTGAACATAACTAGAAAGGATATTGATAGACATGAATTCACAAAGATATGTTCTGATTTTGCTGAAAAGAATATCAAAACCATGACTGACCAGTTTATACGACTGGGAGAAAGCATGGACCCAACAATATACTATCAAACAAATGCGGAATATTATCGTAGAATTACTCAAATATCGTTTATTGAACTTTATAATAAAGGCCATATCTATAAAGGAAAGTTTCCAGTAAATTGGTGCCCTCGTTGTATGACTGCAATGGCCGATGCTGAAGTTGTATATAGCGATAGGACAACTAAACTTAACACGATAAAATTCTATTTTAAGGAGAAACAGAACGAACAGATTTTGAAATATCATAGCATAGGAAAAGATGAAAACGGTACATATATTGAAATTGCAACAACTCGGCCAGAAATGCTCCCATCATGTCAGATTGTTGCAGTACATCCAAATGATGAAAGAACACCATGGCTGATTAATCAAACTGTTAAGGTTCCTTCAACTGCTAAAGAAGTAAAAATTGTTGAAGATGATGCTGTTGATCCTGATTTTGGTACAGGCATCGTAATGATTTGTACAGTTGGAGATAAAGAAGATTTAAACTGGGTATTCAAGTATAAACTTCCCCTCGAAATGAGTATTGACGAAGAAGGGAAGATGACAGAAATCTGTGGTAAATACAAAGGAATGAAAATTGAAGATGCAAGAAAAGGTGTTATCGACGATTTAAAAAAGAATAACATTCTCATTAAACAAGAACCTTTAGATCAAAGTGTTGGCGTATGTTGGAGATGTAAAACTCCTGTGGAATATATTAATGCAGAACAATGGTTTTTGAAGACTGTTTCTTTTAAGAAAAAAGTACTGCAAGAAAGCGATGCAATGAATTGGTATCCAGAGTTCATGAAAATACGACTTGAAGATTGGGTTAATTCACTTGAATGGGATTGGGTCATTAGCAGACAGAGGTATTTTGCAACTCCTATTCCTCTTTGGGAGTGTGAAAACTGCAAGGAGGTTGTACTAGCACGACCTGAGGATTGCTATCTTGATCCTACAATAGATAAACCGCCAGTTGATAATTGCCCAAAATGTGGTGGTCCTCTCAAAGGTTGCGAAGATGTCTTTGATACATGGATGGATTCATCTATTTCCCCTTTATATAACACGTTTTGGCATAGGGATGATGAAAAATTCAAAAATTTTTACCCAATGTCCCTCCGTCCACAAGCTCACGATATCATACGAACATGGGCGTTTTATACAATACTTAGATGTACACTCTTAACAGATGAAAAACCCTTTGAAAATATCATGATGGGAGGATTCATATTATCGGAAGATGGCACTCCCATGCATGCAAGTCTTGGTAATGTTATAGATCCACTAAAGGTAATAGATGAATATGGTACTGACGCATTCCGATGTTATGCTGCAAGTTGTGCCCTTGGAGAGGACAATCCATTCAGAAAGAAAGATATTGTCCGAGGAGTTAAACTTCTTAGAAAACTTTGGAATGTTCAACAGTTCATAGGAAATGTTGTAAAAGACAGTAAACCTGAAAAAACAGAACTGCAAGATATAGACAAATGGATTCTTTCGAAATATAGCAAACTTGTAAAGAAATGTACGAGGAAGATGGATGTATTCGACTACTCACAATCAATGAAAGAAGTAGAGTATTTTCTTTGGCATGAACTTGCAGATCATTATATAGAAATGATTAAATCATCCATTTATGAAAAGAAAAACGTAGACAGCATCCGGTATACACTATATACAGTCGGTCTTGGAATTCTTAAGCTTTTTGCACCGTTTGTCTCACATATAACAGAAGAGATTTATTCGAATCAATATAAAAATTTTGAAGGGGAAAACAGCATTCATATCTCCAATTGGCCAGAACCAGTACTAATTGACGAAGAAAAAGAAAATGCCGGAGAGATGGTTAAAAATTACATTTCACAAGCTCGTGCGTGGAAAAGTGAACAAGGTATTGCATTAAATGCACCTATGAATTCCAGTGCAACATATGCATCGGAAGAGTTAATTTCAAAATTTAAACCAAGCGGATCAATAATTAAATCAACATTGAAATATCCTGACAGCCATAGTTTTATTGTAGGAAAACCTGATATTGAGGAAAAGATCACTGAAGTAATTCCAGTTTATTCAAAGCTTGGTCCGTTTTTCAAGCAAGATAGTCAGAAGATCGTCAAATGGATACATGATAATCAAGATGAAATTATTAAAAAAATAGAAGAAGAAGGAGACATCCTCATTTCAGATATCTCAGTTGCAGATTCTAATGTAAAGGCGGGTTTACTCAAAAAAGGTTATATCCAGATTAAAAAAGAAACAAGGATCAAAGGTAAAAAAGATGTTTCAATTCTTCCTTTCGATGGATTTTATTTGGAATTCCATGAGGAATAATATGAAAATTAATAAAAAAACATTAAAGAGTTGGGCCGTAAAAGTTATTGCAATCCTTATCGTATTATTTCTGATTTTTGCAGGTTTTGTTGTTATCTTTTGGAAGTAGTTTTTTTCTCGATAGGTTTTTAAATATATGTTTTATTCGGCGGTGCTGTGATCTAAGATGACAGAGAAAAATCTATTGGCAAATCCAGCACCACTCGGTTTAATGGGTTTTGGAATGACCACAGTATTATTAAACATACATAATGCAGGCTTCTTTGTACTGGGTTCAATGATACTTGCCATGGGAATTTTCTATGGTGGTATGGCACAGGTCATTGCTGGAGTTTTAGAATACAGAAAAGGAAACACATTTGGTGTAACAGCATTTACTTCATATGGTCTGTTTTGGTTAAGCCTAGTGGTGTTGATTGTACTACCAAACATTATCCCAGGTGTTACTGCCCCAGATTCAAAGGCAATGGCGGCATATTTCTTTATGTGGGGTTTGTTCACATTCATGATGTTTATATCAACATTGAAGAAAAACAAGGCACTACAGTTTGTGTTTATATCTCTAGCGATTTTGTTCTGGCTTCTTGCTCTAGGTGAGTTTACAGGAAATGCCACAATTATAATGATTGCAGGATATGAGGGTATTATCTGTGGATTAAGTGCCATTTACCTTGCCATGGCTGAGGTCATTAATGAAACCTATGGAAAAACTATTCTACCTATAGGCAGTCCAACGATAAAATAAAACTATAGTTCTATCAACGCATATGAGGAGGATCCAAGCCCGATGTCCTCACCATATGTTATTTGTTTAAACGGACTTACCTTATTTTCTTTTTCAAAAACATTTTCTTTCACATCATGTATGAGATCAAGCGATGCCTTATCTATTGCAACTGGATCATCTGATACCAGATAACCAATATCTGGACATATAATGGGATCTGCAAATGGATCACAATCACAACTTCTAGAAATTCGTTTTAATTCATTTAAATAGATCACGTTTTTATCTTGAACACATGCTTTTGCAGCACATGCAAGAACATATTGAAAATCGGCATCCGTGTATGTTAGTGCGTTATCCTTGCATGCATCAACACATACTCCACACCCAAAACAAGATCCCGTATTTAATTTCCAAAAATTTTCTTTGACTTTTAATGCGTTAAAAGGGCAAACCTCTGCACAAACGCCACAATAAGTACAGGCATCCTTCTGATACATAGGCTTACTCCCGTGATGCATTTTTATTTTTGTTTCTTTTGTGACACCACCCATACCAAAGTTTTTAATTGCACCTCCCATGCCAGTTGCAACGTGGCCTTTAACATGGGATATCGCAAATATGTGAGTTGATTCAACAAGATGCTCAGCAACTTCATAATCCCTATTTTCTACAGTAATTGGAATGCCTTTATCATCTATTGCCACGTTACATCCAACTTTCCCCAAGGTAAAACCATGCATCTTTGCTAGCTTATGATAGCCAGATTTGGAATGCCTCAGTCCAGGATATGCCACGGTCGTATCAAAAAGGTAGGGATCTACATTGTCCTTTTTCAACTCATCAATTACTAGCTTTACAAAATCAGGTTTAGAATAATACTTGTTTTTAATCTCACCCATATGCAGTTTTACAGGAACCTTTTTACCAGCAAAGGTCTGGATATTAAAACTTTTTAGTGCTTCATGAAGCTTTTCTAGATCTGAAAAAAAGATAACCTTCTTCATCCTACTATTTTCTCCCATTTCTTTAGTTTAGTGACACTGCCCAACGAGCCGCCATTTTTTATCTCTTCACGAATACGGTTCTCATGTTCTTTGACATCTAATGCTCGATTAGCGATCTCCTGAGATATCTTCTGTGGCACTACAACAACTCCGGAATCATCACCAATTACCCAATCTCCGGTTTGCACTGTTTGATTCCCACATTTAATTTCCGCACCAATTTCCCCAAAACCTTTTGGTTCTCCTGCATTAGACGAAATATGCCTACAGAAGATAGGGAAATCCATTTTTATGATATCATCTAAATCTCTCACTGCGCCGTCTATTACAACACCAGCAAGATCTTTGAGTTTTGCACTCCAAGTAGCAAGCTCTCCCCAAATAGCCATTTTTCCACCATTTACATCTACTATTATTACTTGGTTCTTATCTGCCTTGTCTATTGCCTCTATGGGTTTTGCCCAATCTCCATCCATTGTCCGAACAGTGAGAGCCCTACCAACCATGTGAAAACCAAGTCTGATTGGCCTGATCCCTTGCATTGCCCCTTTCTTATGCATTGCATCTGAGATGTTTGGCGTAGAAACCATAGAAAACGCTTCTTTCAGTTGGGATTTATCATATTTTTTAAAAAGAGTAGTATCAATAGATTTTTTCTCAGATATCGCTTTTTTTATCCGTTTTGTTTCCTCTGCAACATTTTTGGCTTTGGTTATTGCCCCACCAACTATTATAATGCTTGCACCAGCTTTGACAACATCGGCAACGGTCTCGCTATTCAACCCACCAGCAACAGCAATTGGGATATCAGTAGTTTTGACAAGAGATGAAAGAATTTCAATAGGTTTTTTCCCAATCATTTGTTCATCAATTCCAACATGCATGCATAGATAGTCTATACCAAGTTTCTCCAATTCTTTTGCTCGTTTTACCTTATCTTTGACGCTGATAAGATCAACCATGATTTTTGCTCCGTAGCTTCGAGCAGATTTCAACGCATCAAGTATTGTACTATCGTCTGATGCAGCAAGGATACATACGATATCTGCTCCTGCTTTTGCAGCCATTTCTGTTTCAAGTGCACCGGTATCCATAGTTTTCATATCAGCAACAAGCGTTTTTTCCGGAAATGTTTGTTTGAGTTTTCTTACAATATCCATACCCTCGCTTTTGATGAGAGGTGTACCTGCTTCCACCCAGTCTGCTCCACCCTTTACGGAATCTTTTGCGATACTTAATGCACGGTGTGCATTTAGTAGATCCAAAGCCACCTGCAAAATAGCTTTCATGAACAGCGAATAAATATCTACTTATTTAAAAAGTAATGCATACCCAAAGTTGGAGGTAGATTTCGTGCTTTTCACAAATGACTGTCGTAGTATATGATATTTATAAAAATGATAACAGATATATATTTAAATCATGTATACATTGTCAAATTAAAAAATGGGGGAAAGACATGAAAAGTAAAATTGTTGGAATTTTAGTTTGCATGATGCTGATAACTACTTTTTTAACTGTAGCAACAAATGTTGATAACTTAGAATTTAAAAAGATATCACATCCTAAGTTAATTACCAGTTCATTTGATGATGACGTACCCACTTGGATAGTTGGGGATATGTGGACATACAAAATAGATGATATTAATGTTGATATTGAAGACAATAAATCGATACATGCACATTTAGAGATAGAAGAATTGTCCTTAGAGGTTGTAGATGATACCGGTGACTCATATGACTTACATCTGAAGCCAGCAAAGATAAGCGGAGACTATTCTGTTTTAATTGAGCAAGATAATTCTACAATCGATGTTGAAGGAAAGTTAATAGGAACAAATATTGAGGGTCATATATTCTTTACAAAATCAGACTTAGGTATAAAAGAAATAGATGTCGAACTATCTGGTATCTTAACAGTAAAAATTAATGAACTACCGGAAGATTTACCATTTTCAGAAATCCCATTTCCAATTCCAGTACCTGCTACAATTGATGTGACTATAGATCTCGGCGATCCCTACGTACTCATTGATTTCCCGTTAAATACCAGTAAAATGTGGGGTCTATCTGCTACAAACTTTTCTCTAAATGGCGAAATAAGATCCATATGGTTCAATATTATTAAATTCATAGATCAAATTGCTACCGCCTTTGGTTTACAAATACTTCCTCCTGAAATATCAGAGCTTCTTCCAGTTATTAATATTAAAGATGCATTAGAAGTGAAAGGCATGAGTAACATCTTTGAAGTTCCAGAAATTCCATCTATATTTTCCTGTTTTAACATGGAGAATATAACTGTACCAACTGTACCACCTGAAACATTTAACGCGTACAATATATCTATTGCAGGGGGATTGGGAAGGATTTATTATGCTCCAGAAGTGAAAAACATAATCAAAATATCCGGACAATTAGGAGATATTATTCCATTCATCTCTGATATTGATATGGAGCTAATAGACTACGATATAGTATAATATAATTAAAAACTACTTCTTTTCTATCCTTTTTTTATATTTATTTAATGGTAGATCTCTAGCTATCTCTAATACTTTTTAAAAAGGCCTTGTATTCTTTTTCTGAATCGAAGATAATCGGCATGCCCTGATAACCACATTCCCTACATACATATCTATTGACATATCCGTCCAGTATCCCATCTCTTATTGTTCCATGGGAGATATTTTTGCTACCACATTTTGGACAAGCAGTAATTTCCATCCTTAAGATTAATACAACAAATTTATCAATTTATATTTTTCTGATTGAATGTTTTATTGATGATTGTTTGGTTATTTCCGAATGTTTTCTCACAGTATATAAATTAAGAATTATATAATCATACTATAGGTATGTAAAATGAATGAAGGATTAAAACAATTTATTGCTCTGCTCATTGCTATTTCAACTTTTATCATACTCGCAAAGATACTCGCAGGTGAACTAGTTTTATTTTGAATGGAAATATTTCTAAACACGGATTTCAAAAGACTTATATATGGTACATCTGTAATAATATATTTGGGGATATCTGTAATGAATAAAAATTCCTTCCTTAAAAAAGGATTAATTTATTTAATACTCTGCATATTTTTACTAACTGCTGTATTTCCAATTTTGGTTATTTCCCAATCTAATAGTAGTAATGCCAATGATCCATATCATTATTTCACTTATCAAGAAATGACAGATCTACTTCATGATCTAAAAGATAGTTATTCTGATATAATGTCTCTCGATTCAATTGGCAAAACATATGAAGGAAGAGATATTTGGATGGTAAAACTTTCAGATAACGTAGATGAAAACGAAGATGAATCTGGTGTTTTACTTATGGGTGCCCATCACGGTAATGAAAAGCCATCCTTTGAAATATTGATTTTTTTTATTCAGCACATGGTTGAAAACTATAGTAAGGAAAACACCGATGATGATGGAGATGGGTTTGTAAATGAAGATCCGATTGATGGATTTGATAATGATGGTGATGGCCTAGTTGATGAAGATCCTTCCGAAGACAGAGTGAGGGAAGTTATCAACAATACTCAGATTTTTTTGATTCCTATGGTCAGTCCAGATGGTGTTGAGGCTAATACAAGAAAAAATTGTGCCCCTAATTATGGTCCCTTTGGATTTAATAAAGAAATTACATCCTATGGAGTTAATTTAAACAGAAACTATGGATATAAATGGTATTTATACTACATCTTTCCAAGAAGTTATCATCTTGCATTTAACATACTAGATTCAAGCCCCAACTACCGAGGCGAAAGACCCTTTTCTGAAAATGAAACCCGTGCTGTTAAAAATTTTGTAGAGACACAGGATATTAACATTTCCTTATCCTATCATTCGTATAGTGAAGTTATGTTTTATCCTTGGACGCATACAAGTAAACCTACTCCGCAGGAAGATCTTTTCATTTCAATTGGTGAAAACATGTCCAAGATAAATAAGTACGATCTCATCACGGGTAGGCAATATATTATTCCACGATATGGTGGTAATCTTGGAACTTCTGAGAATTGGTTATATGGAAAACGAGGGATTCTTTCTTATACTATAGAGCTTTGTTCAACACGTGTACCAACCGATCCTGAGGTTGTCTATAAAGTATGTTTAACACATGTGGGTGTAAACTTATATGTGTGTGAGAGATCATGGACTGTAGAATCAGAGAAATCATCCTATCAATGAAGGCATTTTTTTTAAATTTTGATATAAGATTTTTATAATGGATATGAGGTCTATCTTTTGAATTTTTGAAAAGACATAAAAGGGCTAGAACTATATCTTCCAAATACTAAATCTTTAAAAATCATTTAAGGAGAGAATGGGGATTTAGTGAGGTGGTGAGGAGATGTGATTTAAAAATTTCTTTCCCCCATTCTCTGATATACATATTGTACATACCAGTATATAAATCTTATTATATTATCTTAATATTGTATTATCCAAATATTATCTTCTTCCGGAAAATTGTAAAAGACGATTCAATATATGTGAAAAAACTGAATCAAAACTAAGTAAGCTATATCAATCCTTCCGGTCACTTCTCCCAATATTTATGATCTTTGCTAGGTGGTTTTTCTCTTTTATTGTAGTTTCCTCCCCATACATTTAAACCTGTTTTTTCATCCTCATCTATCTTTTGTTGAAGAATTTTCAACATCTTTGGATCATCCATTCCAAGCTGTTTCATTTTCTGTGGAGTTGGAACGCCATTGGGAGTCCATCCTCTTCGATAGTATACAGCATCAGCTAGTTTTTGATATTGATCTCGACGAAAATCGTAAAGAATCTTTATTTTTTCCTTCATATCCATCTTTTCTACTTCTTTTTCTGTTATTCCTAGTTTTTCAATTAGTTGTTTGTCATATCTCTCTTTTCTGGATAAATATTCCATTTCAGTAACTGGCCCCATTGAACGATACGGTATCCAATCATCCTTTCTCTGCCCTCGCCCCATCCATACATTCATAGCTCTTTGCCAGTTGTAACATCGCTCGCTCTGCAGTATTATTTCCTCCTTATCTACATTCCAACCTGTTACAGCGTTTTGATAATCAACATAATTTTGAACGTGTTCGGGCACTTTAGACGGCTCATCGGTTTCTGCATTATTTGCTGGTTCTATATCATTCCATGGAAGTTTACAAAGACCGTTAAGTCCAAACCATGTTCTCCACATGGGGAAGTAATGGAGTGCTTCTGCTTTATCTGCAAATGTTGGAATAGCATTGTTTACCATGTCCATGAAAATAAGCCAAGCCTCATCATGCTGAGGGCCCTTTAATGTTAAACCATATCCTCCTTGCATGGCAAGGGACTCCTTTGTAACATACTCTGAGTATTCAAGTCCTTTACTTTCCATACCACATTCTTCAATAAGTTTTGGATCTCCCCATCCTTTTTTGATAAGCCAATCTTTTACTCTTCGAATTCCTTTTGCAGCAACAGATACAAACTCTCCTTTATCACCTCGTGCCATTCTATGTAAAAATTCTAGGACAGCCTCTGCATTTCCAAAACAAAGTTCTAATCCGTCGCAACGTTCTTTATTTAGTATATCATACTCATACATCTCCATGTAGAAGGCGATGGCAGTACCAGTTGATATGGTATCAATACCATAGGTATCACAATAAAAGTTGAACTCAAGAATCCACAATGGATCCCACAGGCCCATATTCGCCCCGCAGGCAATAGTCTCATATTCGGGTCCATCAACTGTTACTTTTTGCCTCTTATATGGCCCAGTCTTCACCGTGAAACCATCAACTGTTTTAGAGCAGGCAAGTGTACATCCATGCCAGCAACCATCAGGAATAATTTTTGTAAAAAGCTTGTAAAACTCTGGTGAGTAAATCTTTGAAGCCTTTGGAAAAGATCCGAATCGGTAATTCTCTGTAGGGAGCAAGTCATACGCATCCATGATCTCCACAAGATGCCCTGTTCCCACAGTACGCATATTACATTGATATCTGTCAAGATCCCTAATTTCCTTATGAATCTTAGTGCCAATCTGGGCAAGAGTTAAAGGATCGGCAGGATGATTTGAAACGCCGTCAATTTTCTCAACCTTGACAACAATCGCTTTGATTTTCTTGTCTCTTAGTACCGTTCCAAGCCCCCCTCGTCCTGCTTGTTTCATTCGTGGAACTTTTCTCCGGATATCATAAAATGAAAAGTTTAGACAGCCCCACCAGCTATGCTCAGCCCCGGTTCCAGAAGAAATAACCGAAACCTTCTGCCGAGATTTATCAGTGCCTTCAGAGGCATACATATGCGTAAGTTGCTCATTAAGTAAATGTGAATTTGTTTCTTCCAGTGAAGCTGTTTCAACGGTAACTCTCCCTTTTTCACCATCGATAACCACCACAACATCTTCTTTAGCTTTTCCTTGTAATTCAATTGCATCGAAACCTGAAAATTTAAGATACGGTCCGAAAAACCCTCCGACATTACTATCACAGATTATATTGGAGGATGGAGAAATTGTAAGACACAATGATTTACCAGATCCAGGATATTGTGTAGTCCCGCATAATGGCCCCGTTGTGATAATCAATTCATTTTCTTCACTATTCCATCTTGTTGTTGGTTTAATAGAATCCCACAACAGTTTTAATCCAAAACCACGACCACCTGTGAATTTCTTTTTCATATCTTCGGTAACAGGTTTTTCATTAATCGCACCTGTACTAAGATTTACATAAAGTGTGCGATTGGCATAACCTCGCTGAACTTCTCCTTTTTTGTAATCATATTTAGTTATAATTTTATGTACTGATTTTAACTTATTTGTGTCCCATTTATGTCGGGTATTACCTGTATCGTAGTCTTCGATTGAAATCTGTCCCTTTGCCATGCTTACACACCCTGTTTATGGTAAACCACTTCTTTTATATCATCAATTTTCCTTTCGACAAGTTCAAGTGCTCCCTCTGGGCATGCACGAACACATGCACCACATGAGATACATTTAAATGGCTCAATTCTCACATCTGATTTTCTCATTGCACCAATGGGACAGAAACCTACGCATGCTTGGCAACCAATGCAGGTGTTTTTATCAAGCCAAACAATACCATTTTTTTTCCTCGCAAGTGCTCTCACAGGGCACATATCAAGACAGAGGCCCCGTTGATCGCAGACATGCATCTGATAACTGCTCCCTTTTTTGAAGATGTGGATCGCTGATTGTTCTCCACCATTTTTTGTCTTGAAATGTATCATTGAGCAGGCACTTTCACAGTCCAAACATCCATTACATTTCTCAGGGTAGAATTTCAATATCTTGACAGTTGTAGGTCTTTCCATAATATTTTTTCCCTAAGTGCTCGATATAAGTATTGTATTTGCAATGACTATAAACCAACACAAAATAGAAACACCAATAGTTGTTGGATAGTACAAGCGATCTTTGACCGTAATATCAAGTTTTTTAAGTAGTAGTATCACGGGCACCACTACTCCACCAATTAGAGCTGCTAAAAGTCCGGTCGCTAGCATCTGGGGTATGAAAACAATAAGGTTTACAATATGGAAGCCTGCAGAAGAAAGTACTGGTGTCAGAATTTGAGTAACAATATATCCACCAACATAACAACAATAGGCGGTAACGATACCCATACTACTACTTATCTTAAGAGGTTTCAGTTCATTCAAATCTAGGGACATGTTGTACCATATTAGTTCAAATATCATCCCTTCAGCCATTATTGCTATTGCCGAACATATAAAATAGCCTACATTACCTCCAAAAGGGCTGAACAATCGTAGCGTCCCTGCAACTATACCCATTCCAATCTGCATTCCACGCTGCTTGTACAGCATTCTACTCATCATCATTAAAACAACAGCAAACAAACCCGTCATAATAGCGCCTGCAGGAAGTCCAGCATCATGCAATGCAGAGCCGATAATGCATTCTGAAAATCCCCATAATGAACCAAATACAAGTATTCCTGCTATTAGTTTCATTTTCTCCATTTATATCACCTCGATTTTTACAATATCTCTAACTCTAAATGACTTCGGCAAATCAGAAAATATTGATTCCCTATTTTTTGTTAAAAGACCATTTTTCATATTTTCCCATTTCACTGTTTTTTGATATGCATCCGCTGCGATTATGGTATATTCATGTTTTTCTGGATTAGAAACTCCAATTTTAACTATAAGATCATCAAGAGCAATACCCGTATAGGTCTCAATTGTTCTTTCTTCACCAATAAACAATAATTGATCAATGGTGTAATCTCTGTCGTTTACATTGATATATTCTGAATTAATTGTTGTCGCGTAGACATAGATGGAAGATAGGCTGCCTACTAAAAGTACAATCAACGCAAAAATCGGTATCAGTTTTCGCTTCCCCATAAACATCGGTCCACGGATATAATCGGGTCTATTTAAAAATTATGACCAAGTTGTTTATCGTAACCCCCGTTCTCGTATTCTCATGTTATACTTTCTCAGGGTTTCTTCTTCCTCTGGTCTCCATTGAATTTTTTCAAGAAGAGCATATGCTATTTCGTCATTAATATTGTCTAAAGCCCATTTGGCTGATTTTTTATATGACTCGATAAAATTTTTACAAAGTTGAAATTTTTCATCTGTAAACATTGGATCTGTGCTAAGAATGGAGGAACACATTCCAGCGATATCTTCCACAGGTTTGCCAGTTCGGGATTCCTCAAAATCAACTCCCCACACGTGTTCTGAGAGAATAAAATTTCGAAGCATAGAATCCCCACGAATACGAAAACTACCCTCAATTTGGTAATGTTTATGAAATTTTACAAACCATTCTGCCAGCATACATACGATCCTGTTTTTCTCATTAAAAGGAATATCTTCATCGTTTAAGATGTCGCAAAGGTTCTTTCCAATAATGTAACTCATTACAATAACGTTATTATCTGTATCTTTATTGAAAAGAGTCGGCATTTTGAGTTCGGATGAACCTTTCTTTAAAATTGTGTATTCTATTTCCATGTTGGTCTTGAGACCGGGTACATACCATTTTAATACTCGGGGTTTATCATTTAGAATCACATAGCCTACTGTGTTTTTTTTACTTTCAAATTGCTTTTGGACAATTGCACCATCATATTTGGTACTGTTTCTTATAAGTTCTTCAATATCCTTCATTATTACATCACTCATAATTGAAACTAAACTACATTAGTTTTTCTCGCAGTAAGATATATCCCAAAAAGAATAACACCTCCTCCCATGAGAGTGAATTGTGACGGAATTTGATGTATCCATGGAATTGCATATGCAAGAAGAGATGAACCAATAGGTTCTCCTAAGAGAAAGACTGATGCCACCGAAGCTCGAACATACTCCAAAGACCAATTATAGAGGGTATGTCCAAAGATACCTGAAACTACTGCCATAATTAATATAATTCCATAAACCTGCAGATTTAAATTGTGCACAGGCGCACTAAAAAGAAGACAAATTACAAATAATACTAATGTACCAACAGAGTATACAACAAATGCATACGAAGCTATAGAGACAGTCTTGCGCATCTTCCTTCCTCCGAGGATGTAGAGACCTGCTCCAACCCCTCCAAGCATTGCTAATATGTTTCCTTCTAACGAATCCAGGGTGAATGAACCTAATCCATAGTTGCCTATGACTAGTATGCTAACCCCTATTACCGATAAAATTATACCAACTGTGTTAATGGTAGAAAGTCTCTCCTTAAAGAAGTAGTGCGAAATCGGTCCTACAAGAACCGGATGAGCAGTAACCAACAACACTGAACTTGCTACAGATGTTAGTTCAAGAGAAGTGATCCAGAGTGCAAAATGCGCAGCAAGAATTACCCCAATACCAACCATAATCATCAACGACGAACGTGGTAGATTCCTAAGTTCACTCCTGGTTTTTTTATGTAAGATGACAAAAGGCAAAATTAGTAACGTGGTAAACAACAACCGGTAAAACGCGATGGACAAAGGATGTGTACTGTATATATCTATTAAAGTTTCGATAAATATAGCTGCAAATGAAACCGCAACGATTGAAGTGAAAAGAGCTGTATACGGTTTTATCATGTTAAAGCTAGTAATATAAAATCATACTATTTGACTTTCTGTTATAGTTCAATTAATGTTATTAACAGTTGGATATCATTCTCTAGCCGAGATATTTTTTTCTCCATCGTAAAGCATATACCTACTTTCATGCTTACTGAGTATCATGTCTCAGCCCGCAATTTTTGGATTTTATGGCAGATCAAATACAGGAAAAACCACACTCATTGTAAAAATAATTGAAAAACTCACCAACGAGGGATACAAAGTAGCAACAATTAAAAAGACTGACAAGAAAATAGACATTGACAAAAAGGGTAAAGATACCTGGAGGCATGGTCAAGCAGGAGCCAGGCTCGTTGTTTTGTCCTCATCCCATGAAACTGATTTTATTGTTAAAGAAAATATGGAAATCGATGATATCATTCAAAACATTTCAGAGATGGGATGCTATGATGCCATCATCGTTGAAGGTGCCCGTGATTCTAGCATTCCCAAAATAAGATTGGGAGATATAGAAGAAAGAGATAATACAATTGGTTATTATCAAAATAATTTTGAAGAGATTTTCAAGTTAATAAAAAAAGAGATTGATAAAAAAACAGTTTTTGATAATCAGGATATCAGCGTGAGGGTAAATAAGAAAGTCGTGCCTCTTTCGGAGTTTCCTGCAGATATCATTAAAAATGGTATTCTTGGCATGCTAAAATCGTTAAAAGGCGTCGATAAAATTGACGAAGTAGAAATCAGCTTCAAAAACTAATATTATTAAATTAACTATGGGGCGCCTGTGACATTTAAAATGAGTAAAAGCAGAACAATTGATGATATTATGCATATACTGATCCTTCTGTTATCTCCCTCCTATTTCGCAAATTGCATCTGATCCCAACTTTGTTATAAAATTATATCATTTAAATCTTTAAAATTTTTAAGATTTGGCAAATCAAATTTTTAACGAACATAAAAATCATATCTACATATATACCAGATTATGCATCTGCAAAAAAGATATATAAAATGTTTTTTGGTTACTTAACCTACGGCTAGGGAAAAACAACTACTAAGAAAATATGGGATGCAAATTAGAGAATACGCTCGCTCGATTAAAAAGCAATTCCCTTTTACAAAGACCCTGCCATGTATGACAGAATAAACGAGGAGATAAAAAATGTTCAAATTGGAAGGGATACGAAATATTGAGGATGACAAATTCTTTGAGTTATGGGCAAAAGAACTTGGAAAGGAATTACCTAACTTTTGGAATGATTTTTTAAAGTAGCCAGCATTGAAACTAAAACCTAGATTCAAAATACTATTCTAATTTTGATTTAATAAATTCTGGTTAGTACAAATGTTTTATATAGATAGACTATTTCTTAGTTCAATGAAGTATAAGAATCCAAGCATTACCGTCGATGGAATTCTAATAAAAAATCACCAAATTCTTCTTATTCAAAGGAAAAATCAGCCATTTAAGGGAAAATGGGCTTTACCTGGTGGTTTTGTAGAATACAGGGAAAAAACAGAAGATACAGTAATTAGGGAAGTATTGGAGGAAACTGGTTTGAAAACGAAGATAAATCAACTTGCAGGAGTTTATTCTGATCCAGAAAGAGATCCCAGAGGACATACTATAACTATTGTATATATCTTAGATATAATCGGTGGCGAGTTAGTAGCAGGTGATGATGCTTCTAATGTAAAATTTTTTAACGTGAATAAATTACCTGACTTATCATTTGATCATAGCAAAATAATTAATGAGGCTTTACAGAGGTTTTATCGTGGTGTTTTGTCCAAAATGTAAATCATTGATGTTTCCAAAAGGCGATATTTTTGTCTGTGGTAAATGCGAATTTGAGCAGAAGAGGGCAGGAAGTGCTGTAGTTGTAGAAAAACAGATTGAAAAAGAAACAGTACTACTGGAGAAGAAAATAGATATTCTCCCAAAAACACGTGTTGAGTGTCCGAAATGTGGGCATAATGAGGCTTTTTGGGTTCTCAGACAAACCAGAAGCAGTGACGAGCCTGAAACAAGAATTTTTACGTGTACAAAATGTGAACATCGATGGAGAGCATATTAGAAATCTTAATGCTGTCTTCGTATCTGTTTTGGTAAGAATATTGTAATTAGATACTACTGTTGTAATATATTTTAATTGGATATATTTTAATTGGTAACATAAATATAGAAAATTATATAAATGACACAAAACAATTCTCAATAGTAAAAAGAGAAAAACTTAAAGAGGTCGTTAAAAATGTTAAAAAACAAAGCAATACTTGCGGTAGGAGTAACGTTTCTATTTTTAGCATTATCCATGACTCCAGCTTCTGCAAATGTTACATCTAAAAAAATTGGATTGTGTGTACAAGAATCCAATGCAGTCGGTAGATTGTTTGATGAAATCGAATTAGCGGCATGTAATGCACATAATTATCAGGAATTTTTAGAACTTGTCAGAGATCTTTTCAAAAATAAAGATTTTGAGACTTTCCCAATTTTAAAAGTTATTCTGGATAAAATAATTTCTTGGGTGACTAAAGAAAGAGACTATTATTTCGGTAAAAACATAAATGCCTTACTTGAAAGATTTAATTTAGGGATATTAAAAGATAGTTCTAAATATTATTTTGTATTTAGCTATGGAACCTACAACAGATGGAACCCACGCAAAGAAAATGAAATAAGACTGTTCAAACAGGGATTTGAGTTCTGGCGTTATTCAGGTAAATCAAAAATATTCAAAGGGAGAACATTGATCGTAGAGAGACATCCTTTTGGCATAAAACAGCGAGTAATTGGATCACAGATAGGAGTAATGACAGGTTTCAGAGGATTACACATTGATTGGGAGAGCAAACTAACGGGAAATTCATATAACCTGTTTATAGGGCGTGCGAACAGAATCAGAGCATTTGATACATCTCCTTTTTCAAACTAATCTATTTTTTTTTTTTACCTTCTCCAACATTTTCTATTTTTGATCAAAAGATTTATTGTTTTTATTTCGTCAGATAGATTTAAGACAAAAATATCGTCTATCGACTATATCGAAAACAAAAATTATATATATAGTTAAAACTATAAATAATTAAAACAAATATTTATAATAAAAAACATCAAAACTAAAGGGGGCATAAAAATGTCAAAAATTAAACCATTACTTGCTGTAGGAATAATACTTCTCTTTGTTGGGCTATCATTTAGCCCTGCAACTGCAAAAGTTAGCTTAAAAGACAAACTCGAGTTAGGGGTAGTTGGTGAAGATGGAAAAATTTCCATGCAAAATTTTAAACTATCCATAGATGAACTCAAGGAAATCGATGGGTTACTGGCACAATTAATAGAAAAAATGCAATCGGCAACTAATTACGGTCAACTCTTGGATACCGTCAGAAACTTCAAGTTTGAGTGGGGGCGATTCCCATTCCTCACATTATTATTGGGGTTAATCGAAAAGGTACTTAAGCTGAATCATAACCTCAACCAACTCCGCCCACTTAGAAAGGATGTCTTTATCATGAGCTGGGGATTTGGACCTAAATTTAATCCATTTAAACAAAACAAAATCACACTCTTTCTCCCGATTACGACATGGTATTATAAAGGCAGAGGAAATCTGCTTATAAACAGCAGAACACTTATTGTAGATCCCTTTCCGTTCAGCATCAAATCCCTCACTGGACGACAATTCGGCTGCATGAGAAACTTTGCTGGAATCTATATCTACAGACACAGCACTCTGACTGATAAAACTTATACGTTTATGTTGGGACGTGCTGCGGTTGTGAGAGGCTTTGATCTCTCTCCTTTCAACGTGTGGAATCAATAAACAACAGCTACTCACTCCCCGATTTTCTCTTTACATTTTATAGTTAATTTTTTTATTATGTTGATATCTTTATCAGTGGGCCAACAGTGAGCTATTATCGATAATGTTTATTTTTAAAGCATTATAGAAAATTATATAAATATTCAGAATAATATACATTACAGAGAAATTAGAAAATATATTTACAATGAGGGAATAAAAAATGTCAAAAATTAAACCATTACTTGCTGTAGGAATAATACTTCTCTTTGTTGGGCTATCATTTAGCCCTGCAACTGCAAAAGTTAGCTTAAAAGACAAACTCGAGCTAGGGGTAGTTGGTGAAGATGGAAAAATTTCCATGCAAAATTTTAAACTATCCATGGATGAACTCAAGGAAATCGATGGGCTACTGGCACAATTAATGGAGAAAATGCAATCGGCAAATAATTACGGTCAACTCTTGGATACCATCAGAAGCTTCAAGTTTGACTGGGGGCGATTCCCATTCCTCACATTATTATTGGGGTTAATCGAAAAGGTACTTAAGCTGAATCACAATCTCAACCAGCTCCGCCCACTGAGAAAAAATGCCTTTATCATGAGCTGGGGATTTGGGCCTAAATTTAATCCATTTAAACAAAACAAAATCACACTCTTTCTCCCGATTACGACATGGTATTATAAAGGCAGAGGAAATCTGCTTATAAACAGCAGAACACTTATTGTAGATCCCTATCCATTCAGCATCAAATCCCTCACTGGACGACAATTCGGCTGCATGAGAAACTTTGCTGGAATCTATATCTACAGACACAGCACTCTGACTGATAAAACGTATACGTTTATGTTGGGACGTGCTGCGGTTGTGAGAGGCTTTGATTTCTCTCCTTTCAACGTGTGGAATCAATAAACCACACTACATCTCTTTTTATTTAATATAAAGCAAGTACGTATTTTTAAATAAATTATAGTTATAGTTAGAAATGTTTTATAATTAAGTCTTCTCTTTTACTGTAATATAATTAAAAAATAAAAAATACCGTCATCATTATATATACAATTTGCATTCATTCAATGATCAGATTGTATTCGGGGGAGAATAACATATGTTCAATGCTAAGGTAAAATCAGATATCTTAAAAGGAATAATTGATGTAACATCTCCATTAGTTAACGAAGCAAAATTTAATATTACATCTAAGGGAATATCTTTAAGGGCTGTTGATCCAGCACATGTGGCCATGGTAGACTTAGAGATCAAAAAAACAGCTTTCGAAGATTATAAATCAGACGAAATGGAACTAGGAATTGATTTGGACAAATTAAGTGGGATAATGAGACTCGCTAATTCAGGAGATATTGTTTCTTTGGAATATGATGAAAAATCAAACCGTCTTATTGTTAAGATCGGCAATCTTGTCAGAAAAATGGGGCTTATTGATACTGCAGGAATGCCTGATTCAAAAGTTCCAAATTTAGATTTGCCGGCAACAGCAGTTGTAAAAGCATCTGAATTAAGTAAAGGGGTGCGAGCTTCTGAAGCAGTTTCAGATCATCTAGCATTAAATATCGATAAAGATTCGTTTGAATTATTTGCGGAAGGGGATACCGATACTGTAAATCTTAAACTTCCCAAAGATTTGTTAGTTAAGTTAAATTCACCCGGCAAATTCAAGAGTCTGTTTTCTATAGATTACTTTAGCAATATGATTAAGCCTGTTAAAGGTGAGGATCCAATAACAATTTCTATGGGTAATGATAACCCGATACGGGTAGATTTCGACATCGCAGAGAAAAAGGGACATGTTACCTATTTACTTGCACCTCGCATTGAATCAGAGTAATCGTTTTAATTCCAATTTTTTCGTTTTTTTGAGGTGTACACTATAGTAAAAGACAATAGACGTCAGAGATACATAGGCTTTGTTGTAAAAACTTTAAATAAAAATCTTAACAAATCAGAAATGTTAAGAGAAATTCAAAGACAATGTAAATATATTTTTAATAAAGATTGTAAAGAAATGGGTATAAGGCTTATTAGATTTGATGGAACTGCTGGTATACTAAAATGCAATCATTTAGAAAAGGAAAACGCAATAATGCTTTTGCAATCAATAAAAAAAATTCAATCGAAAAAGGTAGAGATAGAAACTATTGCTACTTCTGGTACGATTCGTTCTCTTGTTAAAAAACATATGTTAAATTTTTAACTATTAATGATACTTAAAACCTCATTAATTAATCAATCGATAAATTTAAATAGATACTTGTACAATTATTCTATGGGAAAAATATGAATAAGTTTATACCCATATTGATAGTAGGAGTCTTACTTATAAGTGGACTCGGGGCTGTTGCTACCCCTGAAAGAGACCTTAAAAAAGTACCGTTGTCCTTTTCAAACCTATTAGTAGAAGAAAAGGATAATTATATAACGCTGGATTTAGAGGGAACGAATTCGGTATTAATGAAAAAGGATCATTATATAGTACCAACGCGCATAGAAACATTTATGTTCCCACTTGGAACTGAAATTATAAGCGTACAATGTACTCCAAAAAACATACACACACTAAGAGTAACTAAAGAATTAATGATTGCACCAGCTCCCAGAGCTATTGGTCAAACAGCTTTAAACGAAAAAGTTCAAAGCAACGTAAATCCTGTGGCTATGAATGTCTGGTATGACTATGATGTTGGAACAGGAATACACGAAAACGAAATAAATGTTTTTGTAAAAGTAGAGACGTTCCCTGTACAATATCACTCATCAGAAAATATAATAGAATGGGCAGAAAACATTGAGATCGACATACAATACAAAGAACCAGAACAACCTGTAATTTTTGGCGATACATACAACTTTGTCATCCTTGGTCCTTCGGAATTTAGTGATGAACTAGCATCACTTGTTACACATAAAATCAATAGAGGTATATCAACGATTTTTGTAAGTCTGACTGATATTTACAATGGCGTTCATTTTCCAGTACAAGGACGTGATAATCAAGAGAAGATCAAATACTTCATTAAAAACGCAATTGAAACATGGGGAACAAGCTCTGTGCTTTTAGTGGGCGGTAGTATAAAATTCCCAACAAGAGAAACCCACGTTTTTATTAGTGACGATCCTCCTGAACCAGAAGTTTTCGTAAGCGATTTGTATTATGCAGATATCTACTATGATGGGACAACTAATTTTTGTAGTTGGGATTCTAATGGGAACGATATCTTCGGAGAATATAATTGGAATGGTGAAACCGATGATGTAGATCTTTATCCAGATGTTTATCTTGGTAGACTTGCATGTGTCAACGGAAATGAAGTAACAACTGCTGTCAATAAAATTAAAACTTATGAAAATAATGAGGCCTATACACAGGGTTGGTTTACCGATCTCATCGTAGTTGGTGGGGATACATGGCCCGATGATACTCAGGGTATATATGAAGGTGAGTATCATAACCAACAAATAATAGACATTATGGACGGTTTTGTCCATGATAAACTCTGGGTTTCAGAGGGTGATTTAAGTGGAGTCGCCCCAACTGGGGCACAAAAAATTAGTAATGCAATTAATACTGGTAGCGGTTTCCTTTTCTTCTCAGGTCATGGAAATCCTTCAGCCTGGGCCACTCATCCATATCAGCAACATTCATGGCTTCCAACTCCCATACAAGGATATTATAATTCACCACATGTCTCCAGTCTTTCAAATGGAAATAAACTGCCAATTGTAGTTATTAGTGCTTGCAGCACAAGTAAATTCAATTCAGATTCCGACTGTTTCAATTGGAAATTTATCACAAATTCAAACGGTGGCGGTATTGCATCAATCGGAGCAACAGGATTTGGATATTCAGCAGGCGGTCAATATACTGTTTGCATTGATAAAATCTCGAAGACCACATTTGAAGCATACAGAGACGAAGGCGCACTAACTTTTGGAGAAATGTGGGCCAAATCTCTCAACAGTTATATACCCACAAATCCGGATAAATATGATTATAAGACGGTTGAAGAATGGGAGCCATTTGGAGATCCAACACTTGCAATTGGAGAGGAATCAAATCCACCTGCTAAACCAGATAAACCAGACGGTCCTACATCAGGGGCAACTGGACAAGAGCATACCTATACTACGTCTACAACTGATCCAGATGGAGATGATGTGTACTACATGTTTGACTGGGGTGATGACACAACCAGTGGCTGGGTTGGACCATATAACAGTGGACAAACAGGTTCTGCGAAAAAAACATGGACAAGTCAAGGAACATACACAGTAAAGGTAGTTGCAAGGGATGACCATGGCAAAATTAGCGAATGGTCAGATCCATTAGACGTCTCGATGCCAAGAAACAAAGCTTTCTTCAACTCAATTCTACTAGAGATTCTAGAAAGAATCTTAGAGCGTTTTCCATTATTGGAACAGATACTTGCCTCCAGACCAATTATTGGTGGACTTCTAGATATCTAAACAAAACCTTCTCTTTTTTTATTTTTTTAATTCCATAACAGACACAAACAACCCTCTAACGCATTTTCTTTGTTTTTTAACCCCCCATTAGAAATTATTTGTAGAATTGAAATCTGCCCACCAACAATAATTGGTTTTGTTACAGATGTCTGGCAGATTGAGAGTTAATTGAAAAAAGGGCTTTATAATCTAATAATTCAATGAAACAAAGTAGGTAGAATATTGTACATTACCAATTTTGGTTTATATCAATCTACTATTTTATTCAAAATATCAATAGTAAACTATTTATGGTCGATTGTATTAATATACTAATAGGGATAAAATATGAAGAAGTTTATACCGATATTGATAGTAGGAGTCTTACTTATAAGTGGACTCGGGGCTGTTGCTACATCAAAAGAAAATGTTGAAAGCGAAAAACTAACTGTTACATTTAACCAACCAATAATTCAAAGTGAGGAGCAATTTGTAACAGTTAAAATTGATGAGGCCGATTCTTTTATCATGAAACAAGGAAAACCAATGCTTCCGAGTTATGTTGAAACGTTTGCATATCCCTTTGGAACAAAAATTAACAGTGTAACATGCACGCCAGCTAACATTCAAATGCAAACTATTTCAAAGGATATAAAGCCAACACCAAAAGCAGTAATAGTAGGTCAAACTGTTATTGCAAGTCAAACAGAATCTATTAATTACGGAACAGAACCATATCCTTCAAATTGGTTTGAATACGATGTTGGATACGGACGTTACAATGGAGAGCCGAGTGTACTTGTAGAGGTAGAAGTTAATCCAGTTAAGTATCATCCAGTAGATAAGATAATTGAATGGACTAAAGAAGTAAACATAGTAATTGAATATGATCCACCAGTTGGAACAATGTCATTTAATGATGATTACCAGCTTGTTGTTATTGGTCCATCTGAATTTAGCAGTCAACTTAGTCCTCTGATCACCCATAAAATCGGTAGAGGAGTAACAGCTAAATTTGTAAGTTTAAATGATATTTATAGTGGAACCTACTTCCCAGCAACAGGACGAGATAACCAAGAAAAAATAAAATATTTCATAAAAGATGCATTCGAAAATTGGGCTACAGGTAATATTCTATTGGTAGGCAGCAGTTCGAAGTTACCAACAAGAACCGTACATATTAATGATGACCCTCCTGGTAGCGAAATCTTTGTAAGCGATCTATATTATGCTGATATCTATGATGAATATGGTGCATTTTGCAGTTGGGATTCTAATGGAAACAACATCTTTGGAGAATACGATTGGAACGGTGAAACTGATGATGTAGATCTCCACCCAGATGTATACTTGGGGAGACTTGCTTGTAGAGATACAGGTGAGGTGACTACAATGGTAAATAAAATTAAAACCTATGAAAATACTCCGGCATATCAAGAAGATTGGTTCACAAATCTTGTAGTTGTTGGTGGAGATTCATTTCCTGACAATAATGATGTTGATGAAGGGGAATATATTAACCAAATAGTAATAGACATGATGGCTGGTTTTAATCCTAATAAACAATGGGTAACTAACGGTAAATTAACAGGCATTGCCCCAACAGGCGTTAATTCTATAAAAAATGCCATCAATGACGGGTGCGGATTTGTTGACTTCTCTGGACATGGTAACCCATCGACTTGGGCCACACATCCACATAATGATCATGGCACATGGGTACCAACTCCCACATTGGGTATTTACAACTGGCAAATCCAAACACTTTCAAATGGGGATAAATTACCAATTGTTACTGTAGAAGCGTGTTCCACAAGTAAATTCAATACAGATCCCAATTGTTTCAATTGGGCGCTTATGCATAATTCAAATGGTGGAGCTATTGGATCATTTGGAGCAACTGCACTTGGCTGGGGCTATACAGGAGCTTACGTATCACAAGGATTAATTGGAAAAATGGGCCTAGACACATTCAGAGCTTACAAGCTAGATGATGCGATAACCTTTGGAGAAATGTGGGCAAAAGCTCTTGAAAGATACATAACACCAGGCATGGATGCCCAGGACATTAAAACAGTTTCAGAATGGGAACCTTTTGGTGATCCAACACTTACAATTGGAGAGGAATCAGATCCACCTAATAAACCAGATAAACCTGACGGTCCTACATCTGGGGCAACTGGACAAGAGCATACCTATACTACGTCTACAACTGATCCAGATGGAGATGATGTGTACTACATGTTTGACTGGGGTGACGACACAACCAGTGGCTGGCTTGGACCATATAACAGTGGACAAACAGGTTCTGCGAAAAAAACCTGGACAAGTCAAGGAGAATACACAGTAAAGGTAGTTGCAAAGGACGAACATGGCAAACTTAGCATCTGGTCAGATCCATTAGACGTCTCGATGCCAAGAAACAAAGCTCTCTTCAACTCAATTCTACTAGAGATTCTAGAAAGAATCTTAGAGCGTTTTCCATTATTGGAACAGATACTTGCCTCCAGACCAATTATTAGTGGACTTCTAAATATCTAAACAAAACCCCCCCCCCTCTTTTTTTTCTTTTGTTTGATATAATGTTAAAGTAATGTTTTGTTTAATAAAAACCAAATGACGATACATTTTAATGCCTCTTGTTATATTTCGGGATAAGGTATCATATGGTGCTCGATAATTTAGGTGACTCTCTAAAAAGAACGATAAAGAAAATAGCAAATGCAGTTCATGTTGATGCAAAACTTGTAAAAGAAGTGGTAAGAGACATTCAAAGAGCTCTTTTACAAGCAGATGTCAATGTAAAGCTAGTTGTAGAATTATCAAAAAAGATTGAAAAACGCGCTCTTGAAGAAAAACCTCCTGCTGGTATGAGCAACAGAGAACATGTTATCCGGATTGTCTATGATGAACTGGTGCATATCCTTGGTGAATCAAAAGAACTGTCAATAAAGAAACAGATTATTATGATGGTGGGCCTCTATGGTCAGGGAAAAACTACCAGCTGTGGAAAACTTGCTATTTATTTTAAAAAGAAAGGTCTTAGACCCGTATTAATTGCTGGTGATGTTCATAGGCCAGCTGCATATGAACAGCTAAAACAGATTGCTGATCAGGTAGAAGTCCCTTTTTACGGTGACAATAAAGAGAAGGATGCAGTTAAAGTTATCAAAGAAGGGATGAATAAATTCAAAAGAACAAGCGATGTGATTATTGTTGACACTTCTGGTAGGCACAAGCTTGAAGATGAACTTATTTCTGAAATGAAAGACATTTTTAAAACTTCGAAACCAGATGAAAAACTTCTCGTCATGGATGCAGCTATGGGACAACAGTCAGGCCCCCAAGCCAAGGCGTTTAACGATGCAATTGGCATTACAGGCATTGTCCTCACCAAGTTAGATGGTACTGCAAAGGGAGGTGGTGCTCTTAGCGCTGCAGCAGAAGTTGGCGCGCCTATTGTTTTTGTTGGAACGGGCGAACATCCAACCGATTTTGAAAAGTTTGTCCCATCAGGTTTTATCTCAAGACTCCTTGGTATGGGAGATATTAAATCCTTGCTTGAAAGGGCAGAGGAATCCTTAAAGGGGAAGGATGCAGAAAAAACTGCTAGAAGACTTATGTCCGGGAAATTCAACCTCAACGATATGTACGATCAGATGGATATGTTGTCTGGCATGGGTCCTCTTTCAAAGGTAGCTGAGATGCTTCCTTTTGGTCAATCAGGTAAGTTAAAAGATGTTGATATGGATGAAACCCAAAACAAACTAAAAAGATTCAGGGTCATTATGGATTCTATGACGGAGGGGGAGAGAGAAAATCCAGACGTCATTAGATCTTCTCGTATTAAACGAATTGCGCGAGGGGCAGGTGTAGAAAATAAAAACGTGAAAGAATTGTTAAAATACTACAACATGACAAAACGGATGATGAAAGGTTTTTCCAGTGATAGAAAGATGCGTAAAAACCTGATGAGACAGCTTCAATTTGGAAAATAGTTTTTGGGAGCATGTTATTTAAAAATTATGATCAAATAGTATCAAATGGTCAAACCCCTCAACTACAAAAGAAGAGAAAGGATATTCTCGATATTTTAACTGTTGCCCTAGACTCTGTTAATCCATATAATGCTGTAAAGGGTGTATTTAAGGATGGTAAGATTGTCTTTGAAGCTGTGAGCATAGACACCTCAGGTTTTGAAAATATATATGTTGTAGGTTTCGGGAAAGCATGTGTTGGCATGGCTCAAGCTGTGTGTGACTTTGTTAATGTTACTAAAGGCGTTATTGCTTCTAATGATTTTTCTGTCAAGTTAACATGTGATAAAATAGAGGTTATTGTTGGAGGACATCCGATCCCTAACAAACGAAGTATCCAGGGTGCCGAAAAAATAACTGAAATCGTTAAAAAGTGCCGTGAAAACGATCTTTTGATTGTGTTAATATCTGGTGGTGGTTCTGCTCTTTTATGCAAACCTCGAGTAAGCCTTGAAGGTCTCCAAGAGGCAACAAATTTATTATTAAAATCAGGGGCAAATATCAACGAGATTAATACTATTAGAAAACATCTATCATATGTAAAAGGAGGGCAGCTTGTGCAACTAGCTAAAGGGGTGGTAGTATCATTAGTAATATCAGATATAGTTAATGATCCTCTTGAGTTTATATCTTCTGGCCCCACCAGCCCTGACTCCACAACTTTTTCTGATGCTAAAAAAATCTTAGAAAAATACTTTTTATGGGCGAGAGTTCCACTAGAAGTTAGAAAAGTAATTGAGGATGGGATTAAAGGAAGTATTTTAGAAACACCAAAAAAAGACGATCCTGTTTTTAATAACGTGTATAATTTTATTATAGCAAACAATGAGATTGCATGTAAAACTGCAGTAGAGAAAGCAAAAAACTTGGGTTATAAAACAATACTTCTAACAACCTCTTTAAGAGGAGAAGCTAAATACGCCGGTAATATCTTGATTGATAAAGTAATAAATCATCCAAAGAGCAAAACTGTGGTTGTATCTGGAGGAGAGACGACTGTTACTATAAAAGGCGAGGGCAGAGGTGGTCGCAATCAAGAATTGATTTTAGGATGCGTCGAACGAATTGCCGATTCCGATATAGTTATTGCATCATTTGCAACAGATGGTATTGATGGAAAAAGTGATGCTGCTGGTGCAATAGCAGATGGTTTTACCTTTTCTAGAGCCTGTGAAAAAGAACTTCATCCCAACAAATTTTTAGAAGAAAACAATTCGTATGGTTTTTTTTCAGAACTAAATGATTTATTTATTACCGGTCCTTCAGGTACAAATGTGATGGATATTCAGTTGATCGTAGTTTAAGATTAACTATATTTTCTCTACAACTGTCAACCTTATTAAGTAGTATTTATATTAACCATTCAGATATCTATCAATCAAAAAACTGCTCCAAAATCAATATATAAAGATTAAAGATAAAAATTATAGTAGGAATATAGCTAAATACGAACCCTAAAGTATTTAAGCTGGCAAAATTAATATAATTAATAAAAAATTTATATAAGGAGATAAAGCATGAATGCAAAACATTTGATTAAAAAATCAATTATTGTAGGAATTATCTTCTTAACAACTATAGGATTGATGTTTCCCAGTACATTAGCTTCAGTAGAAACAGATGCTGCTGATGGAGTATGGACAGACAATTTTGAACCCAATGACGAAGGAAATGTCACTCTAAAAAATTGCACTATTGAAGACAATGCCATTGAATTAAAACAAAGTAAAAATAAAATAGATTACAATTTTGCAGATGGGAGATCACATGAAGCATATAGTTATGTAGCTTATTTTTTCTTCCCGCTCTACCGTCCAGACTATCACATTGAAAGTGAATATAAACTCAGAGAATACACTGGAGAAATTTATAAAATAAAATATAAAGGATATACTATAAAAGAACCTACCCCAATATATTATTCGAGACCTTCTGCGGGGTTGAAAAGATATGTCGTTCATCATTTCAGATTTAAGCTAGATGCAAAAGCAGAGTACATTGGCAACTTGATCGTAAATTGGAGTGGAAAAGCCACCGATGACGATCAGATAAAACTTTTCTATTGGAGATACTTTTCCGAGAATAAAAATCATGGATCTTGGTATCCTTTAAATTATACTCAGTCTCAAGGGTCGTATATAGATTTTTCTGCTACTATAGTTGAGGATAATATAGAACTATCAGTAAACAAAGACAACTATTTAGATATCTGTGTTGTCGCCAATCCTGAATCCACAACTTGTACGTTATACACAGATTATGTGGAAGTTATATCTGAAACAGAAGAAGGATATATGATAGGATATGGAACTGCAACCACAAATGTCTATATAGAACCAAGAAATATTTCGACGAACATTACCGAATTTTATTGGGATGTACTAACTTGGGATGACTATGAAAGAGGAGAAGCATCAGTAAAGTATCATGTCTTATATGATGCGAATGAAACAAATGAAACTGACCCCCCTATATTGGTTGAAGATACGTATTTGGCTGGAAACAAGGACGGATTTACAGAATTCCCGGTATATCTTAACTCCATACCTAATGTTAAACCCTATGACAAATTAAAAATCATGGCGAATTTATCTACCGATACTCATTTAGTATCTCCTAGGATTTTTAGCTGGGCTGTCACCTGGCAGACAGACACATCCAGGTGGCAGGATTTGTTCAACTATGATTTTAGAGTGGAAAAAAACAAAGTGAATGTTTCAGGGGGAAATGTTAGCATAGATCCTATTACCGGTGATTGGCCAATGTTTGGTCAAAATCCACAAAATACGAGATCTACAGAAGGAAAAGGTCCAGTAGGTGATGATTTCAATTGGTTCAGCATAATTGGAGATGAAAAAGATGAGGAAATTTTAAATCCTGTGATTAGAGACGGAAAACTTTATACTAGTTACCGAACATCTACTAGGTTATATTACATTCCTGATATAAAAGTGAAAAGGGATGAAGAGTGGCAAACTCCTAATTATGATAAAGATTTTGGTAATGATAAATGGTTGGTAAGTTCTCCAGCAATAACTGAAGACTCTATAATAATATCAACAGGAAAAACAGACATTGAAGGGACTAGTAACTACGTCATTGCTCTTGATAGAACTGGTTTTACCGAAAAGTGGAAATTTGTCTACGATGAAGATATATGTTATTCCTCTTCACCTGTTATATATGATGATAAGGTGTTTGTAACTTCTTGGAGTGGCGATCCAGATCTTTCTCAATCTAATACAAATAATAAAGTAATTGCATTAGACTTATCACATGGCTCTCAATTGTGGGAGTATGATCTTCCTGCTGGCAGTTTTTCTACACCTGCTGTTTACAAGAATATGGTATTTGTCGGATGTAATGAGGGAAAGGGTAACAGTCTGTTTGCTTTAGATGCAGAAAGTGGTGATTCTCTTTGGAATAAATCTGTTGGTGCAATCGGTCGATCATCACCTGTGGTTCATGACGATACCGTTTTTGTTGTTAGTGAAGATAAAAGCCTAGGGATTACTGAAAGAGCCAAAGTTACGGCATTAATCGCCGAAAACGGTAGTATTCTATGGGAGCGTACAATCGGTAGAAAAATGTTATCTATCGCGAAAGGCTTGTTAGATCCCATGCGCACCCTTGCAGATTCCACCCCCGCAGCTTTTGCCGATGATTTGTATGTTGCCTCTCCAGATGGATGGTTAATTGCATTAGATGTCAATAATGGAAGTGAGAAATGGTCCTATGAAGTTTACAAAAAGAATTGGCGTGATGATATACTCCTTGATTGTTCTCCAGCATATGCTGATGGAGTCGTTTATATTGGATCGCCATCAGGAACCTTTTATGCAATAGATGCATCAGATGGAGATAAGAAATGGGACTTTGATACATTTGATTTAGAAAGACCATTTAGTACTCCTCCAATAGTTACCTCACCGGTAATCTCCAGCGGACTCGTTTTTTTCGGTGATAATAATGGAAAATTATACAGTATAGGAGATTTTATAGAACCAGATCAAGAAATAGAAGGCGGCATTACCTCTATTCCCATTAAAATACCTCAAGGTTATTGGTGGGATAGGTTCTACTACACACGCGATAACATCTCTACGGATAACAGTATTACATTTAGTATTTTAGATGAGGATAAGAATTTCATAAAAGAAATTAAATATAGCGACATCATTGAAGATATAACTATTGAAAGATCCATTAGATTACGTGCTGACCTTTATGCAAAAAATTTGTCAGTAAATCCACAATTACGAGATTGGAGAGTAACATTTGTAGTGGACTCAGCTTCTCCTTCAATTGATAAAGAAACGTTTACTCCTTCAGAAGGCTGGATGAATGAAATACCATCTGTTTTTTCGGTTGAGGTTAAAGATGATGGCTCAGGACTTAGTGTCAGTTCAGCTAAATATGTTTTAGTTTATTCTATTAAAAATGAAACGCACACTGGTACATTTGATGCTAATTGTACTGGAGAGGATGGGACTCCAAATGTAGAAACAATCACCGCAAACATTTCAAAATTAGATTTTTATCAGAATATTACTGGATTAACTAGTATAAATATCTCCATTTTTGATCTTGCAGGAAATAAGGCTACATTATCAATGCCTCTTACCCTTGATACCGACAAACCTAGTTCTTACATCATCCAGAATGTCGAAGAGAGATATAACTCTGAATATAGATATGTGGAAATTACCGCGACAGCAGATGATGGGGATGGTAGTGGAATTTTAAAAGTTGAATTAAAATATAGGTATTCACCAACACCCGATTTTTCAGGCAGTTGGACACTATTTGAGGAAAAAAATGGAACATCACCTACCTGGAATTTTACAGTTAAAGACGGTGGATACTATGAACTTTGTACAATTGCAGAGGATAATGCACATAATGTCGAAGATGAGAAAGAAGAGGGTGACGTATCATTCATCTACGATCCAAACCCACCAACCATACCCGAATTCACAGACCCGCTCTGGTTTAATACAACACCTAGATTTTCCATAAAATTCGAAGACGATTTCCTATTAGATACAATTGAATACCGTCCAAACTTCGAAACAATTTGGACTAAAATTGCCCAAAATATAAGCGAAAAGTCCTATGATGCTGAATGGGAACTTCCCCAAGAATATTGGAACCAAATGGAAGAGGGAGAAAAATACTATCTTTACTTTTGGGTAAATGATTCACTGGGCAATATAAAAATTATTGAAGATCCAAATGAAGCACTTACAATAGCAAAAGATATCTCAGTACCAAATGTAGATCTAGAGATCCCTGATTTAGAAGCCGAATGGAGTTGGGATGATACATTTAATATTTCAGCATTTGCAGATGATAGGAACGGTAGCGGCATAAAATCAGTAGAATTATTCTACAGATATTCGGAAGACAATATAACATGGAGCAACTGGACTAAGTATAAAGGTGAACTTACATCCGCTCCCTTTGAATGGGAATTTCAAGCAGAAGAAGGAAACGGGTATTACGAGTTTTATATAAGGGCGGAAGATGCTGCAGGAAACATTGCTGAATCAGGGGTGTTTTCTACAGGTTTAAATATATTCCCCTTGATTTTTGTAGTTGCCATGGTTATCCTTGTAGTAGCGTTGCTAATAATTACTACAGCATTATTTGTATTATGGAGAAAAAAGAAGGAATAATGAAGGAACATACCTTTCCTTCTTTTATTCAATATATATTGCAGGTCGTAGCGGTATGGCAAACCTTGCTTTATTAGCAGGATCGTAGATATCTTTATCGTCGGCACTATAGATTTCAATATCACAAGAAAATACCTTTTTAAGATAATCTCTTGCATTTTCTAGAAAGTCTGCTTCTTTGAGGGTAACAAGATATCGATTTCTATCACTATCACTCAATTTTTTAATTTCACCAGGAAACTTGCCAACAAATTGAGAAACTTCCTTGGCAATAGCTTTCTTGTTAGGATCAGACATAACATCCTTCATAATAAGACCGATATTTAGCCTGTTTTCATCAGCCATTTCTAATGCCTTTCTAAATATTTCTCTCTTCCAAGCTGGTGAAGCATAGATATGTATCTTTTTAGGCGTAATTTTAGTCACTTTTAGAATTTCATTAACATCATCTGTGACTTCCGAAAGAAGGTATTCTCCAACCTCGTCCTTTTCAGAGATTTCTTTTGGTTTAAATTTCGGATACGATTCAGTTGAGACAAAGTTGTCATTGTTTCTATGCCATAATTCCTCTGCAAGGTGAGGAGTGACTGGTGCCATTAATGTTATCCATGTGCTAATAAATCTCTCTAGTAGTTTTTTGTTACCTCCTCCCCTTCTCATGTACCATTGAATATCTTTTTGACATTCAAAGAAAATTTCATTGGATACAACACGTAAATCAAAGTTTCTAAAGGCATCATCAATTTTTTGTATTCGCCTATTGAGAGTGCTTTTCAACCAGTTATCAAGGTTTTCATTTGCTACATCTTCTTTACCAGATAATTGCTGAATGAGCTTCCAGAGATTTGCGATTCTATTTTTATATTTGGTAACTATATCTGAATTCCACTCTACATCGACAAATGGAGACCCAACATGCGCATAATAGAGACGCATCGCATCGACACCATAGGTTGTTGCAGCCTCTAAAATAGGTTCTGCCCCACCTTTGGACTTACTAATTTTTTCTCTTCCTTGTTGTGTAATCCACCAGTGAACAAAAAGGCCTTTCGGTCTTTTTTCTTCGGGCATAATAGCAACATGATTCATCACATATACAGGAAAATGTACAGTTTTATGCTCTTTCCCCCCAAGATTTATGTCAACTGGATACCAGTAGTCAAAATCAACTTTTATGTCCTCCCATATCTTGTTTTTTGCGGCTCCTAAGCCTAAAAAGATATAGTCAAAGAACTTGTCAGTCATTTCTTTTGCCGCAATTTTGCCTTGATTGACATAGTTTGATAATATATAGTAAGCTGGATATAGTGTTGAATCAGATATGGGTTCTATGATCCAGTCTTTTTTAAAGGGAAAAGGTGTTCCCAGCCATGAGCCTTTTCTAATAGCTGCCCTATCATCAAACCAGTCCAATATTTTGGGTATTTCACTCTTATATTCCTGAGGAAATATGTTCATTGTTTCAGTATATTCTTTTGACTTTTGGGTAAGCGCTTCATCACTATATTTTATAAACCATTGATCTGGAATTTGTTTTATCACAACTTTTTCTTTACATCTGCAGATGACTTCTTCAGAAAATTCTCTCATAGTAGCTGCTAACTTTTTAGAGATAAGATCGTTTTTTACTGCATCTTTTATCTCAGATATTTGCAAGCCAGAATACTTTCCACAGTTATCATTAAGAACTCCTGTATGAAACTCTTTTTTGTAGACAATGTCTGTTGCTTCATCAAGTTTTTCTGTTTCTGTTTGACTGATAATATTCAGTTGATCACATGCTTCTTTTGCAGGATTGTCTCCAAAGCCTTTTACATCAATTATTTTTATTGGCTGTATTTCTTTCTTAGATTCTACAAGGGCTATCCAATCATAAGGTGCATGAGCTGGAACAGACATTACAATTCCCGTGGCAATGGTGGGATCTGCAAAGACTCCAGAGAGAATTGGAACTTCTCTATCTATTTCTGGAACTACACATGTTTTACCTATCAGTTCTTTACCAGGTATCTTCTCTTGCAGTAATTCTACAGTTTCAAATTGATAGGTTAATTTCTCAATGCATTCTTCGGAACATATCCATACTTCATTGTTTATCTTGACTTTTTGATATTCAATATCTGGATGCACCCACATGTTAGTGACACCAAAAATTGTTTCGGGTCTTAGTGTTGCTGCTGGAAGAATTGTACCGTCTTTTAGTTTAAACTTGATAATAGTGAAATCTAAAATTTCTGCAGAACCACCCTTGGAAACATCGGTTTCTGATTTATCCACTGCTACTGGTCCACAGTTGGGACAAAATGGAGCAAAATGAGGTTTTTGAACCAAAAGATTTTTTTCATTTAGTTTATGAAACTGCCATTCAATAAACCTCTTGTAGCCTTCAGAAATTGTATTCATTAAACGTGTATAATCTATGAGAAAACCAAATTTTTTCCAATAGTCATTGACATATACTCCGCTAAAATAGTTTACGACTTCTTTTGGGTCTACTAACTTTTTAATAAAGTCATCAGTGCATCCATTTTTTTTCAACAATTCAATTGTTTCTTCATCATTTCGTTCTACTTTTTTTGCAAAACCAACCGAGGGAATACCCGACGCGTGGAATCCTGCTGGAAACAATACATCATATCCCTTCATTCGTTTATATCTCGCGATAATATCACAGTAGGTAAAACCTCTCATATGTCCAACGTGAAGATATCCAGAGACTCCAGGGTAAGCAAAATGTATGAAGAATTTCTTTTGTTTTTTTCTGGAGGCAATATTGATTTTTGCATCAAACCATTTTTGTTGCCATTTTTTTTCGATGTTTAAATAGTCATAATTTTTAGTAACCATATTTGTAATCTGTTGGGAAATAAGAAATGTTTTATATAATGTTTCTTGTCTTTTTGGATTCCATTAAAAGCTTAAAAGTTAAAACTCCAAATGAAGTAGCAGAGATAACGATAGAGGGCGACAACAAAAACCTAACATTGATGAAAAAATCTATCAAATATAAGAAGTCTCAAATGAAAAATCATGTTTTCAATTCAATTATTTTTCCATTTGGCAATAACACCATTGGCACATCTTTACCTGCGTTTCTTAGTTTGTATATTTCGCAGTTTACATTATTGTCAGAGAGACAATATTTATTCATACCATCTACCACGTCTGTGATAAATTCTGTAAATTTATTGGGCAGGTTATTAAAATGTTGTTGACATTGGTTTAAAAACTCACAAGGTTTAGCTTTCCCATTTAAAAGTTGGTAAAACGGGCATTCTTCATATTTATCTGATTCACAGAAACCATATTTTGTGAGTTGGATGATTTCTTTAAAATTTTCAACACATCCACTTGTATGATCTTCATACATTGGGCAACTCATTACCTCATCTCCTCGCAATATGTATTTTACTACAATTTTATAACAACAGTAGCTTTAAAAGCATACCTGTAATTTAAGTGACTGCCACTAATTTTCCACTACGCTATCTCTTAGAACTGTTTGCAAACGCTAATGGGACAAAATTTATTCCATATTCAGATTTTAAAAACATATATATAACACAAAGTCTTTTGTTTTTTTGGGGGAGAATATGGCACGTTATCTTGCAAATAAAAATACAAAAGAAATCCACGATTTGAATAATGAGCAAGAAAATTGTCAAATAAATGAGATTAAACCAGAACATAGGATGCCTTTGGATTCACTTGGAGAAGTAATAAAATACATTAGAAACTATGGTTATAATGGTTGTATATGGTGTTTCCCGCAATATCATACTGATTTAAAAAGAATTTATCACCACTGATGTTACACCACTAATCTACCACCACAGTATGATACAGAACCACATGAATCTCGTAATGGTAAAACTCCAAGTGAGGAAGCAGGGATAATAATAGAAAATAAAGACAAGTGACTTACGCTTGTGAAAACCGCTATGTGGCATCAAAAGAATAAAGCAGTTGTAAAGTAAAAATACAAAATCTGATTAAACAGAGTGCAGGGATGCCCTGTTAATCCTTTATTTTTCAAAACTCAACATAATATTTTTAGCTTTTTCTATTGCATCTTTTGGTTTCAGTCCATCTCTTAGATATTCAAAATATAGGTCTCGGAGTAATTTTTTATCTTCATCTGTTATTTTTTGTTTTTTAAAAATAGATATTTGAAATACAATTTCTTTTACCCATTCTGGATCGTCTCTTTTTTTGCCAAGTAAAACCTTCTCCCCTGTTTTCATATGTTATACTTTATTGCTAATGTTATATAAAATTATCGTGGTAAAATGTCAAAAAAATAAATCTTACAACCATTCTTCTTAATTGAACATAAAAGTTGTAAAAAACATAAAATATTTCAAACACAATAGTATTACATAATTTAAAGAAAAGTAAGGCAATCACTGATGGAAGGGGAATGTAGAGTTGTTATCATACATGAGGAGGAGAAGGATGGAAAAAGGATATATGTCTCCCTTAAAACTCTACACTCCCCAATAAAACCAATATGAACAATAGTATAAACTTTACGTAAGCGTCTTAAATATTTCGGCATTTATTTCTTTAATAGATAGGTTTAATAGGAGTACCACACTAAATTTCCCAAACTAAAATTCCCACACTCACGTTACACAGTACCACTCCAGTACTTCCGAATGCAAAAATCTACCAAGGAAATCATCTAAAATCGTTTGTTTCTCCTTAGAATCTGACTGACTATACTGCTTAAATTTCTTGATTTTAAATCGCTTTGGTTTTAGATATTTACCAAGGAACCGTCTTTTCTGCTGAATTTCAAGGTTCGTGTTAAAAACCTTAGACATAAGAGATAATTCTTGATAAGAAATGATTCTAGAAGTATCCTGTTTCATCATCGCTTGAAGAGCCAACTTGTTCTTATCTTCAAGATAATAAATGGATCTGTTCTTGAACTGAGAACGTTTGATTACTGGGAAGATTCTTTGAAGAAAACGTAGTTTTGCTCTATTTTTTCCAGTGTAGACGAATCCGTATTGAAGGAGTTGTTTCAGAAGTTCTAAGGCTTCACCTTTAATACAGGGTTTATTCTTTGTCATCACTAAAGAGCGGAGGAAGACGTATAAAAAGATATTGTCATTTAATCTAAACAAAGATACAAATAATTAATTTCATGATCTAAATATAGAAGCACTTTTCTTAAATCTTCTTTACTTTCGTTTATTATTCTTGGATCGATTTCACTGTCTTGTACATAACCATGAACAACTCTGTGCCTAATTGAAAATATTTCGTCCAACTTTTTAAGTTCTTTTTCAATAGGATTCAAATCTATAGAAAAAAAGTTCTTCATTGTCCATTTTACTCCGCATTCTCCATTTATTTTCTGAAAATTTAAATTGGAACGTCTATATCCTTCTTCGAGCAAATTTCTTAAAATCTCAACCAAACCTACTTCTTCAAAATTGTTGCAAGATAACCTTTCAAAATATTCGTTGAATAATCCTGTTTTTTTTACAATTTGATATATTTCCATCCTATGTTTTATTTTTACTAATGAACTAAAAACATTTCCATTATAGTGATCAAAATAGTAAACTATTTTATCAGTTGCATATACTGTTGACATGGTTTCTTCCTTTTTTTCAAGTGATCCATATTTATTTGCTAAATCATAATCAAATATTTCATTTGAGGGAAATACCCATACACTTGAATTTTCAAAAAATAATTTTTTAACCGCATTCTCAAAAGCAGACACAATCAAAATAAGAGCGGCATAATAATGTTGATCTTTAATTAAATTATCAATTCTTTTCAGATTTTGAGTATAGGCATCAACCACAGAAATATTTCCAACACGATGTCTAATTATTGAATCTATAAATTCAGGCGATAAATATAATGATTCAGCCGAAATATCATCGATTAAAACTTCTTCTTTTAAAAAGAAACTAAAAATTATATTTTTATCCACTACCTCTTTTTCTCTTATTAGACAAAATCTTTTTTTCCCTTCGTCACAAACTTTGAAATAGTATGCATTATGGAAGTTTGAATAATAAACAGTCAATTCTTTTTTAAAACAATATATTTTTCTTTTTTCTATTTCATCTTTAAGTGATTGTATTATCTTTTTAATAAGTGTATATTTTTTTCTATTAAATGTAGATTTTTTTTCCATTTTAAATATCTCACGAATACAGAGTCAAATATTTAAACTCCCCATTTTCAAATCTTTAATTGAGTATTTATATTTTATAAAATTTCTATTGTTGCTTCCTTTTCAACTGGCTCGAAATTTTCTCCTTCAATTATGACTTTAACTATATAATTATCATCTAAAATCTTTTCATTAAATTTTACTATTATCTCTTCCCAGACAATACTGCCATCTTCCAAAGGTTTTGATAAGATTGGAAAATCTTTTGATTCATTCTTGGCGATAATTTTGTTATATTCATCAAAAACCTGTGTAGTTATACTTAATCCCCGGGCATTCTCGTTGCCATAATTATAAAATACTATTTTGCATGAATCTTCTATGTTTATATATCGTATATCAACTTCAATAGCAGGATTCTTAGAAAAATCTTGCCACCATCCAACGAGATTTGGAATTGCTCCAAAGACAAATCCTAAAATAGCAAATATTGATACAATTACCTCAAGATAAAACTTATATTTTTTAATACCCATTTTTAGATTCCTCCATTCCCAAATTCTAATTGATATTTACCTTTATAATACTATGTCGGGAGTTTTCCCGATTTGATTGATTTTAATTAAAAACTGATATAAATACCCTAAAACAGTTGTTTAATAAGTTCCAATGCTTCTCCTTCAATACATGGAGGTTTTTTCTTGGCCATCAATAAAGAGGTGAAAAAGGCGTATAAAAAAGTATAGTATCAATTGGTTTTGGTGTGCCCAGTATCCCAGCATGGCTAGAGGGTGAAAGTCCCTTCTGCGCTGTTTACCTGTATCAGTGCAGTAATCGAAGATGAGTCAAAAGCTCTAACACCCCAGTAGAGGTAGCCAACATATCACAGCGATGTGATGTGT
>JAUXAU010000056.1 GCA_030619765.1 Thermoplasmatota archaeon | reverse complement strand
GAACAGGATAAAGCATTGAAGGACATAGAACCATTCAGTTATTCAATATTTGACAAGAGACAAAAGACATTAGCTGACTTCCCTGTCAGCTAATGTAGATCTCCGTTTTGAAGAAACGGAGTCTTAACGGTTATTGATAATGATATGTAGTACTGCTTTAAACTAATATATGTTTTTTGTTGCATCCCTAATTACGACATCCCATCAATTTTGTAAACACAAAATAATTTATTGATTTATAACAATTTTGATAATGTAGTTTTTAGGGGCTTAACTCCCTAGGAGAGTCTAGGAGTGGTAAGGTATGCTCCCATCGGGAAGAGAACGCAAATTTACTGGTAAATTTACGTGGGGAGGGAGATTTGAACTCCCGTGGTCGTAAGACCAAAGGATTAGCAATCCTTCGCCGTTGCCAGGCTGGGCCATCCCCACTTGAAAGAGAAGATATAATACGTATTGATAAAAAGTTTATGTCAAAACAAAAATTAAAATACAGAGTTTCTCTTATATTTAACGAATGGAGGACTGGACAGATAAATACAGACCAAAAAGCCTTGGTGAAATATGCGGAAACGAGCGTGCTATCGCTACCCTTAGAAACTGGGCATATATGTGGAATGAAGGAAACATACCAAAAAACCGAGCAATAATTTTAGCAGGTAAACCTGGAATTGGAAAAACAACCAGCGCTCTTGCCTTAGCAAATGATTTTGGGTGGATAGTATTAGAGCTAAATGCGTCTGATGCAAGAAATGCAACGACAATTAAGAAAGTAGCAACATCTGGTGCAGTAAACGAAACTTTTGATGACCATGGCAGATTTATTCCATCAAACAGAGGAGGGAGAAAGCTAATAATTTTAGATGAAGCAGATAATCTTTATGAACGAATAGAAAAATCAGAAAATGGCAGTGATTTTAGTGACAAAGGTGGTAAAAAAGCAATTGTAGAAACCATTAAGATTACAAATCAGCCCATAATCCTCATAGTAAATGATTATTATAGTTTGATAAAAGGAAGTGGCGAAATTTTAAAGCAAATATGCACGGTGATTCAATATTACGAGGTTAACTCAGATCAGATTGCCGAATTATTAAAAAGAATATGCAGAGAGGAAAATATATTCGCCGATCTTAAGCTATTAAAAACCATAGCTGATAGATGCAAAGGGGACGTTAGATCTGCAATAAATGATTTGCAATCTATATCTCTAAATAGACAGCAGGTAGATATACAGGCCCTTGATGTTTTAGGATATAGAGATCGGGAGAAGATAATATTTGATGTATTACGAGATATATTTAAAACTAGAAATATCCAAAATATTAAGGATAGTATCTATAATATTGACGTGGCACCTGAAACTTTTTTATTATGGATAACTGAGAATTTACCTAGAGAATATATAGATATCGACGATATGGTAAAAGGATATGAAGCATTATCTACAGCAGATCTTTTTTTTGGCAGGGTCTTTAAAAGGCAATACTATGGATTATGGTCTTATGCTTGTGACATAATGTATGGGGGGGTATCCACTGCAAAAACTCATAATTATGGCAATGTAAAATATTATCCCCCAACGTGGATTAAAGAGATGAGGAAAAGTAAAACCACAAGAGGTATAAGGGATTCTGTAGTTAAAAAAATAGGAGTATTGTGTCACAACTCTCATAGAAAAAGCAAAGAGTTTTTGTTGCCTCATTTCAAATATTTATTTAGAAACGATACTGGATTTGCATATAGAATGAAAAATAGACTAGATCTCTCGGAGAGTGAGATAAAATATCTTCTTGGTGAAAAATATATGCATAAAATGAAAGATATCTTACGATTCTCTGAAAAAACGGATGAAAAACAAATTGAAATCAAAGCCTCTGTTTCTAATCTTAATGAAAAAGAAACAAATAAGGAGGAGAAGGGGAAGGAAATTAAACAGCCAAGTATTTTTGATTTCTAATTATATTATTTGAGGTTTTCTAGTTTTTTCATTGCATCTACTGCTTGCTGTTTATATTCTTCTTTTAATTTGTTATACGTATCATCTGAAACAGTTTTTGATCTATGCTGTTTTTCTAGATCTTTAAGTAATGAAAGCAAAAGTGTTTTTTTAGTGGTAAGTGTTTCTTCAGATTCAACTATTGAACGCTTTGCTTTTGATCTTTGTTTTCTTAACAACAGCAATGTAGAAGTAATAAGAACGACAACTAAAAGAAATATTATAACAATGTATGTAATACTTAAGGGAGCCTCTGTTGGTTTATAGAGACGAAGTGAAAGAGATGATTCAGATTGCACTTTTTGTGCTCGATATAGTGGTTCATCATTAAATGTAACAGATAAAGAGGAAGTATCATAAGAAATTGTTTTTTCAAAATTTTCTGTATTTGTCGGCAATGTATAGGTTAGTACCAAATCTAACGAATCACCAGTTTCTAGTGTTAAGTTGTATTGCGTGAGGTTACACTCACGTATACGATCCGTAATAATTGGAGTTAAATATTCTCCTGATTCAACTGCAAGTATTTTTACATCCTGAATACCTTGTTGTATCCAAAGCTTTACTGAGGTTGCATTTTCAATTCCAGTATTGATGAACAAGATGTTTTCTTCAACAAGTAAACCCTTTTCAGACATAGATATTTCTACTGTTTGTTTTTCTATTGTAATACCAGTATCAGATGCATTAGCAAAGGATGCAATAAAGAGAGCTAATAGACCTATTAGCATCAATTTGATCATTCGCTTCATGGGAGTTCCTCGCTACCATATTTTACTTATTTATTTATTTTTCTATCGAAAGATGTAAAAAGAAGTAGTTTGTTATTGATAAAGATATGAAAATCAGAAATATCCAACTTAAGTCCATCGAGGCGAGACGTTATACAGATCGTAATGAAAAACCGAGACAGATAAGAATAGACCATAATAGCCAGGTTACAGAGATACAGAATAAATCAGACAATCAAGCAATAATTGAATTTCAATATACTGCAAGCTATGGAGCAGTAGGTATGATTAAAATTGGGGGGTCATTGCTATACGAAAATCACGATGCAAGAAAAATTGCTAAAGAATGGCTCGATAAACATAAAATGCCGGATCAAACAGCAAGTCGAATTCATACTGCAGTAATGCATTCATGTGTACCTGAAGCGGTAGGCATCGCAAAAGACCTGGGGTTACCACCGCCAATACCGCTACCGCAAGTAAGACTTGGCACAGATCCTAAAAAAGGACAAGCAGGTCCTGAAATAGCATAAACAATTATTTTATTTTTAATCGTATTAAGTTTAAATAAACTAAGAAATATACTGTTTTCGATGAAAAGCATAGTTCTATCAATAGGCGGATCGGTGATTCTTTCAGAGGGAGCAGATGTTTCTTTTTTTAGGAAATTAGCTAGTTTATTAAAAAAAATTAGTAAACAATACAAGATTTTCATAATAGTTGGCGGGGGAAACGTAGCAAGAAAATACATAAAACTGGGAAGAGATCTTAGATTTGACGAAAAAATATTAGACTCAATAGGAATATATATAACCAGAGTTAATGCAAAGATATTAACAAATATTATAGAGGAATCAAACAAAGATATACCTTGTACAACTAGTGAAGCAATTGATATTGACAAACCTATTATAGTAATGGGGGGAACAACACCAGGACACAGTACTGATATGGTTGGCGCTGAGATTGCTGAAAAAACGGGTGCTGATCTATTTATCATTGCAACAAATGTAGACGGAATCTATGATAAAGACCCGAACAAATATCCTGATGCAAAACAGTTAAAAGAAGTAAAAATCGATCAGCTAATTGAAAGGTACGGCATCAAATGGAAATCAGCAGGGAAAAATGTAGTGATAGATGGACCTGCCCTAGAAATAATTAAAAGAGCGGAATTGGCGACATATGTTGTAAACGGAAAAAGATTAGACCAGCTAGAGAAAGCCCTAACTAATCAATCGTTTGATGGGACGAAAATAACGATATAAACTACTTCCCAAAAATATTTTCAACCATCCATTCGGGATTAAAAGGAATATGGTCATCATAACCTTGACCAACACCAATGAAGAGCAGCGGTTTTCCGATGGTATAAGCAATTGATAAAGAACTACCGCCTTTTGCATCGGTATCTACTTTTGTAAGAATAACGCCATCGATTCCTACAACTTCATTGAAACGTTTTGCCTGCTCGACTGCATCATTTCCAGATAAGGCATCTCCAACAAATATAATTAAATCAGGTTTTGCAACTCGTTTAATCTTGGCCATCTCGTCCATAAGATTGTAATTTGTCTGCATCCTACCAGCAGTATCTAGTAAAACCACATCCTTGTGTTTTGCTTTTGCGTGTTCAATAGCGTCAAATGCGACAGCAGCAGGATCTGACCCATGACCATGTTTGATAATTTTTACACCAAGATTATTTGCATGTATGGTCAATTGCTCAATGGCCCCTGCACGAAATGTGTCGCCAGCAGCCATTACACAGGTTTTTCCCTGTTTTTTTAATTGATTGGCGACTTTGGCAATGGAAAGGGTTTTACCTGTTCCATTTACCCCAATAAACATTATTACAACTGGTTTCTTACTCTGCTCAATAAACTCATTAAAATCAAAATCATTGGTCTTTAAAACATGGGATATTGCATTTTTTAGTACGGTTTCTACAAAATCGCTTACCTTAGATCTGGCAAACGATACATCTCTGATCTCCTCCTTGATATCTTTTTTTATGGATTCGATAACAGAATATGCAACATCTGATTCTAAAAGACCTATCTCAAGGTCCCATAGTAGATCATCTAACTTTCCTTCATCAATCCCCCAAGTAGTTTTTTTATCTGTTTTTACAACTTCCTCGATACTTTTCCTTGTTCTTACAATATGTTGCAACTCAGCCTCGATACTTTCTTCTATCTGTTTATCAACTTGTTTTTCTCTTTTTCTTTTTTCTTCACTCACCTTTTTTAAAAATTTTCTTGCTCTTCTTCTACCCGTAACTATCTTTTTCTCTTCATCCTCTACAGGCTCGGCAGGTTCTTCTTCTTTAGGTTTCAGTGGTTTTCCAACAATCTCAATTTTTTCTTCTGTAATTTTTGTTTCTGGCTGTATCTCTTCCTTAACTTCTACTTCTTTTTCTAACTCAGTTTCTAATTCTTCTTCAAGCTTTTTCTCGAATCTCTTCAATTTTTTCTTTAGAAATTTAAACATTATTCATACCCAAAAATCATTCTCTAGTTTCTTCCATAAGTTCCTGTGTTTTTTTTGACAGTTCGGCACCATCCTCTTGTAGTTTTTGTGCCATTGACAAAAGCCTTTCTTGATTTTCTTGTAAACTTTTTATTCTTTCATCAATTTTTTTAAGGGCATCATCAATTGTTTTTTCAGCTACTAGTCCAGCACCGATATCAACAAGAACATTTGAGACATTTTTGATGGAACCATTGATAAAAGCTCCGCCACCCACAGGAATAAGTATATCTGAATTTTCATCAGCATTATGTAATTGTTCAATTGTTAGCTTTGCCTTGTGGTAATCGGTTAAAGCAGCTAGCATATACTGTGTTTGTATATCTACTGAATTCAACTGTTCTTTGTAGTACTCAATCAACGATAAATTCTTTGTGATTTCTTCTTCTTTTGTCATATAACTTCCTCCATCAGTCAAATATTTTTATTCTTTATCTAAGAAGGTGTTATTAATGTATTTATCATAATCAAATATTTTAATCATATAAGAATAATTAAATCAATATTTGAGAAAAGTTGGTATATTGGTCATAAGAAATTATATATATGGACATTTTATTTACTTTTTACAGTAGTATAAGAGTGGTTTAAGGAGAGGATTGGAAGCATATGAAATTAAGTAGAGAGTTTGTCGAAAAATTATCTGACATTCTTTTCGGAAATGAAATTGATGACGATTTCATACACTAAAAATCAAACAGGAATTGAAAAATACCTGTTTTAATTTCATGCTCGATTATTCAGCAATATTTTTAATTAAAGTTTTATTCAAGCAAATGAGAATATGAAACTGCTAGCAACTGCAGACATACACGGATCTCAATACAGACTTAATATAATTCTAAAAAATATCGAAAAATACTCTCCAGATCTTGTTGTCATATGTGGAGATATTACTCAGTTTGGACCTGGAGAAGTTGCTAAAAATTTTCTTAATCAAATTCCGGTTGATACATTGGCTATTGTAGGTAACATCGATCCGGCGGAAGTTGGTCAAGCAATAACGGACAGTAAAGCAGATAATCTTGATTTAAAACGAGTTGTAAAAAATGATATTTCATTTGTAGGGATAGGAGGTACGATTCCATCTCCTATATTTAAAATTGCTATCAAATATAAAGATTCGGAAAAGCCTATAGAAGAATCAATTGATGAAAAAACCATTTTAGTATCTCACGAACCGCCATATAAAACGCAAGATAGAGTGTTTTTTGGCCATCATTCAGGAAGTAAAGAACTAAGAGAGCTTATTGAAAAATGCAAACCGAGACTTATTTTATGTGGGCATATACATGAAGATCCAGGCATTACAAAACTAGATAAAAGTATTGTAGTAAATTGTAGTATGGGAAAAAGAACAGAAGGAGCTTTAATAGAAATAAATAATGAAATTGACATTAAAATTCTTGATTGATTTCTATGATTCTTTGTTAGATGATAGCCCCGAGCGGATTCGAACCACCGTCTGAAGACCCAGAATCTCCAATGATTGTCTTATAGGATCTAAAGGTTTGAACCCTTTGAAATCTCTCTACACTACGGGGCTATAAAGTTAAGAACCGAATACACGTTGTTCTAGTTTATTTGTTGAGGAAAATTGTCTGAGTGGGGAATGCCATCTCAATGCCTTCTTTTTCAAAGGCACCCTTTATTGCAAAATTAATTTGCTGTTGCGTGTCTCTATATAATACATAATCTCCTTTTTTCATATAGAATACCACTTCAAAGTTCAGACTGAAATCACCGAATTCCGTGAAATGCACTCTATCAACCTCAGCTAGTTCTTGGGAATTAACAATTTTTTTCACCATATCGGGAATTTTTTCCAGTTTGTCTGAAGGAGTACCATAGGTAACGCCAAAATGAAATACAATCCGTCGTTTTTTCATTTTTTTGAAATTTCTCACACTGGTGCTTGTTAACTCTCGATTAGATAAAACAAGTTCCTCGCCCTGTAACAATTGAACCCGGGTTGATTTCATACCGATCTTCTTAACTGTACCTGAATATTTACCTACAATAATAAAATCTCCAATCTCAAAAGGCTTGTCAAAGTAAATTGAGAAGGCGGAGAACACATCACTGAGAACATTTTGCAGGGCAAAGGCTATTGCGATACCGCCGACTCCAAGACCAACGACAATGCCTGAAAGATTGACTCCAGCCACATCTAAAATAATCAAAAATGCAAAGAGAAAAATAACTACATTAATAATTTTCTTCAAGACAAAAAGAATGTGTTCACTCATTCGCTCTTTTGCTCTTCCCTCTGCATACCAAGAGATCACAACGTTGACAACTCTTGTGATAATGAATGCAACCAGAACAATCTCAGCTATTGCGAATATGAATGTCATCGTAGTAACATAAGGCTTAAGGATAGAGAGAAATTCTAAGCCAAAATAAGCCCCAATAAGTATGACAAGAAAATAGATTGGTTTTTTGATGTTTTTAAGTATTTCATCATCAAGTTTTGTCTTTGTTTTTTCGGCCCATCGTGTAAAATAGCGTTCAAAAATACGATAGACAATCCAACCTGCAATTGCAGAACCTACAAATATCATTATCGAGACGAGGATCTCTCCAACAATTGGATTTGTATTAATTCCAGCCCGTTCAAGCAGGTTGTTCATAAATTCTGCTAAATTTGCGCCTATGCTCATGTAAAATCAGATAGGGAAAAACAAGAAGTTATACTTTAATTTTTAGTCTGATTTTTGAATTATTGTTGAAAATAATGACATTGTGTACAAAATTTTTATCTACTAGATAGAGATATAATGTTTTTGGTTGCATGAGTACATAATCAGATGTTGAAGAAAATTGGCTAGGTGAATTGGAAAAATTTATTTCTCATTGGGAGAGAGAAACTGAGACAATTAAGGAGAGAACATTAGATCCTGAAGAATGCAATAAAATCTCAGATGTTTTTCATCGGGATTCAGATGGGCTTTTGGTGAGAAGACCTGTTGGAATATCTGATGATGAAATTTTTACAAGGTTGGAACGATTAGACGGGAAGATACGTTCTACACTTGCGATGGTTTGTGTTTCTTCAGAAGTAAAAATAACTAAGAAATTCTAAGTGGGCCAGGCCGGAATTGAACAGGCGATCTCCGCGTTGTAAGCGCGACGTCATAACCACTAGACCACTGGCCCGTTTAACAGGAGACGAAATACACTCTTTGTTTTAGTAATTTGCTGTAAAAATGATCACGTTGAGAATAGTAAATGCTGGATAGAAAGAAAATCGCTAGCTCTTATTGTCATATCTAGCAATAATCCTAACAGAATCATTCCCAGATGATTAGATTCTTTATTAGCAAATTATGAATCTCGATCTATTAATTAAAAAAATTGAAATAAGGTCATCGCCTATAAGCAATCATGCCTACTTTAAAAGATGTAGAGAGAGCCCATGAGCGAATTAAGAATATAGTTAACAATACAAGTGTTCTGACCTCACGAACTTTGGATAAAATGGTTGGGGCAAATGTTTTCGTGAAATGCGAAAATTTTCAGAGAATAGGTGCCTTCAAGTTTCGAGGGGTAAGCAATAAATTGTTACAGTTGAGCGCTGATGAGAAAGCAAAAGGCGTTGTAACTCATTCTAGCGGAAACCATGCACAAGCAGTAGCTCTAGCTTCGTCCCTTCTTGGTATCAAATCAGTCATTGTAATGCCTGAAAATGCTCCCCCAGTGAAGATTGATGCAACCCGTGGCTATGGTGCAGAAATTGTGAGATGTGCCAGTAATGTCAAAGCAAGGGAAGAAACTTGTCAGAATCTAGTAGATAAACATGGATATACCCTGGTTCACCCTTATGATGATGATCAGATTATTGCCGGGGCAGGGACCGCTGCATTAGAATTGATAAAAGAAGTCGGGGATCTCGATTATATGTTTTGTCCGGTTGGTGGCGGAGGTCTCCTTAGCGGTACGTCGGTTGCTACAAAGGGGTTGTGCCCGGATTCAAAAGTGATTGCAGTAGAGCCGGAACGAGCGGATGATGCATACCGATCTTTCAAAGACGGTAAATTATATCCAAGTGCATATCCAGATACAATTGCAGATGGGTTGAGGACGTCTCTGAGTAAGAGAACGTTTAAAATCATAAGGGAAAATGTTGATGAAATTATTACTGTGAGTGAAAAAGAAATTATTGATGCCATGAAGTTTTTATGGATGCGTATGAAAATTGTTGTGGAACCATCTGGTGCAGTTCCTATTGCTGGAGTTATCAAAACGGCCAGAAGCATTAAAAATAAGAAGATAGGGGTTATTATTAGCGGCGGAAATATTGACTTAGATGACTTCTTCAGTAAATACTATGAGAATTTACTCGAATAAACACGACGTAATTTGGACGTTATGATGTATGATTGTTGAATGTTTGTACCATCCAGTAATCACTGCCATTTTTTATCAAAAATTATCAATAAGTTTCGGAATAATAATTTAAATTTCTTACATGTTAACCTAAATTGTGAACAATAAGTACGTTGGAGTTTTAGCTATATTACTTGCTAGTATAATGTGGGCGATTGAACCAATATTTGCAAAACTATCATATCAAAATTCAGATTTTATTCAAACATCAGCTATACGAGCAATCTTTGCAGCATTAACAGCATTAGTGTATGTTGTAGTAACAAACAGAGCTAATCTTAGGATTAACAAGCAACAACTTCCAACATTAGTTTATATAGCAATAGTTGGAACACTTTTTGCAGATTTTATGTATTTTTTTGCCTTGACACAAGTTCCTGTAATTAATGCGGTATTAATTGGTCACATGCAACCAATTTTCATAATCTTGATAGGATTTTTAGTTCTTAAAGGAGATAAATTAACAAAATTTGACTATCTAGGAATTTCACTTATGATATTATCTGGGTTGCTTGTAACAACCAAAACATTTGAGAATCTAGCAACATTTAAACTTGGGACTTTTGGAGATTTAATAGTATTATCAGCAACAATTGCATGGGCAACAACAGCTATTGCAATGAGGAAATATCTTAAAGATATGAATGCAGGTGTTGTTACATTCTATAGATTTTTACTTGCATCAATATTTTTTGCGATGTACTTGAGTTTAACCTCTTCAATTAGTATTGCAAATATATATCAAATTTTAATAGGAGTTATTATTGGGATTGGGGCAATTCTCTATTATGAAGGATTAAAACGCATTAAAGCTGCACAAGTATCATCTCTTGAGCTTTCCACACCCTTCTTTGCAGCTATTTTGGGATTCTTTGTTCTCAGAGAGTTTATTACGATTATGCAGGTTATAGGAATTTTATTGCTTTTTGTTGGTATATACTACTTATCAAAAAAGGAGGAATGACTAGTGAATAATGTAAATCAGTTATTCCAATTTATAATGAATAACTTGCAAAAATTTTCAATGCTAGTTATTTAAGGGAATAATTACTACAAACTGTGAGGAGATGAGGATGGAAAGAAAATTACTAACTATGAAAATTACTGTTTTATTTTTATTTTTGATTTTTAGCGGATGTATCAACCAGGAAAAAACAAGTAATAATTCACAGAATAATGGGCTTGAAATGCTTTATGATGTTTATCCAGATACAGATGATGCACCTGTGCTGGAGTTTTTTTGGGGACCGCCTGAACTTCAATTAGATCAAATTGACCGTGTGACTCCTTATGGTGTATGGGAGGGCCCCCCAGGAGTTTGGGAACCGGCTGTTGAGATACAATTCTATGCAAAAAATACTTCGCACGATCCTGTTTATGCGGCCTGTGAAGGAACTTTGGTTTTTATTTCAGAAGAATGGAATTCACTTTACGTTCGATATGGTAGAAATTATGGCATTATCTATCATCATATCGTTGATTTCTCCAATACTTTAGAACTTGGTATGAAGATAGAGCGAGAAACTCTTTTGGGATATACTGAGACAAAAAATAATCTAGGTTGGTGGGAGATCGAGCTTGATGTAAAACGTGGAGATGTTTTCCGTACTGTACCAACTTTTGATTATTTCTCAAAGGAATCTCAGGGTAAGCTTATGGCTATTCTTAATGCTAGTTGGTGGGATGAGAGTTCTGAAAGTACCAAGAGCTGGACTGTTACCGATGGAGATACGTGGACTGTATATCTAGATGAACCAGAATGGTGGGCAGCTCCCGACCGTTTAGGCTATATCGACAATGAGGAATCAGAAACATTTGAAGATTTTGTTAAAGCCCACAATATGAGTTGGATTTTAGAAAATTACAGATAATGGAGCAATACCTTACAGATTTTTATTAAAATCACAAGACTATGGAAAGATTGGTTATTGATAAAAATAGAAGAAGATTTTGTAAAAAAACGATTATTTTACAGATTTTTCATCTTTTTACTAAAATCTCTTTGGCCTATGATTCTGATAGCACTCCCTACAATAAACTGGTCTAGTGCCATCGGGTTTGAAAGGAACCTCAGTTTCCTTTCCACAATCTGCACAAGTCACCTTATGCATTTCTCGTGGGGGTCTATTAAATCGACCGCCCCTATCTTCTCTATACATTTATACATCCTTTTTTGTTTGTTTTTTTAATTCGCTATAAAGATTAAGTATATAAGGATTTGTTTTGAATAATCAGATTCATCAAGAAGACTATGATTAGACGCCCTTATCCTTTGATTAGATACAAAAGCTATATTTTGGAGTAACATCCAATATGCACTAGAAGGATAGTAATGTCGTTAAGCGTTTCTTAACGCAATACTTTCTGCCGCTCCTATTCCAGGTATGCTTAGCCTCTTTTCAATTTTGTCTATTATTGCTGTTAATAAAACGGTTAATGCTAAATAGATAACGGCAATAATGACAAATATCTCAATAAATCTGAAGGTATCTGCTGCAATAAATTTACCTTCTGCTGTTAACTCCCGTACCTGAATAATATATGCAATTGAAGTATATTTTAAAAGGTAAATAAGTTCGTTTGACCATGCGGGGATGGAGATTCGTAATGCCTGAGGAAGAATTATATTTTGAATGGATTGCAATCTGTTCATTCCAAGAGTTCTAGCAGCAATCATCTGACCAGATGGAATTGATTGGATAGACCCTCTAAGGTATTCAGCTTGATATGCTCCACTATTTAGTGACAAACCTAAAAGAGCCGCTGATAAAGGCGTTAAAATGATTCCTACAGAAGGCAGACCGAAATAAAGAATGAATAATTGTACCAGGAGGGGCGTCCCGCGAATAACTTCTATGTATCCAATACAAACACTTGAAATGATCTTATTTCCGTAAACTCTGCCAAGGGCCAATGCAACTCCAATTACAAGGCCGATTGTTAATGATATGAAAGTAAGAAGAAGGGTGATGGACAAGCCATCAAGAAGGCTTGGTAATGAATCCATAAGAAATTCAATAAATCCAGACGTTGTCTTTCCTCCTTACTCTTTCCCATATAATGTTGATATTTTCCCTAAAAACTCTTTAGTTCTCGGCTTTTTTGGATATTGAAACATTTGCTTTGGTGGACCACTCTCAACGATTATTCCACCTTCCATAAATATGATTTCATCAGCAACATTTCTTGCAAATCCCATTTCATGAGTAACAACTAGCATAGCTACCGATCCTGCAAGCGCTTTCATGACGTCAAGGACATCTCCGATGAGTTCAGGGTCAAGTGCTGACGTAGGTTCGTCAAAGAGAATAATCATTGGATCCATTGCTAAGGCACGAGCAATTCCAACCCGCTGCTTTTGTCCCCCCGAAAGTTGCGCAGGGTATTGTTGTACTTGCTCTTTCAGCCCCACTCTTGTTAATTCTGCCATTGCCCGCTCTTGCGCTTTTTCTTTGTCCATCCCTTTCACCTTCTCCAGTCCAATACTGACATTTCTAAGAGCAGTGAGGTGATTAAAGAGATTAAATTCCTGGAAAACAAAGCCTATTTTCTGTCGAATTTTGTTGATATCTGTCTCAGGGTTTGTGATTTCTTCTCCATCAAGCCAGACCTCTCCTTTATCCGGGGGATTCAATTGATTAATACAGTAGAGAAGCGTACTTTTTCCCGTTCCGCTGGTCCCAATAATAACTTTTGTTTCCCCTTTTTCCATGGTGAATGATATTCCTTTTAAAACCTCGAGGTTACCATATGACTTGTGGACATCTTTTACTTCAAGCATATGCATGGTTTTTCCTCCCATCTATCTTTCAACTCCCACCTCAAATCCTGACATTTTGTATTTTTTTTCAAGATAGTTCAAGCCTTTACTGGCAGAAATCACAAGGATAAAGTAAATGAGTGCAATAAGTAACAACACAGGTAGGATTAAATCTGGGTTTCTCACATAGACGTATCGACCCTGCCTCATTAACTCGATAACTCCAATGCTAAAAGCGATCGACGTGTCTTTTAACACAATTGTCAATTCATTTGACCATCCAGGGATAGACAAACGAAGGGCTTGTGGGAGTATTATATATCGTATGCTCTTCAATTTGGACATCCCTAACGATGACGCCGCTGTCATCTGCCCTTTAGGAATCGAGTTGATTGCACCTCGATAAATCTGTGCTTGATACGCCGCACTTCTTAAACCTAATCCCAATACCGCTGCTGTAATGGGATCTAAGCCCAGCCCCAACTGAGAAAGCCCGAAAAAAATGAGGAAGAAAATAACAAGAAGTGGTATCCCTCGAAATACTTTTTCATAAATTAAAATAAAAGAAGAGAGAGGTGGCTTTCCGTACGAACGACCAACTGCCAATAAGATGCCAAGAAGCGATCCTAGTATCAGACTTAATATCGTCAGTCCTATGGTGAATTTGAGACCTTCTAAGAGTTGGGGTAATGAGTCCACAAGGGCTTCAAGCATCTATGAATCAACTTTCTGTTAATTTTTACTCAAAATATTTCGTTATGAGAGTGGTCCATTCCTCAGATGCCATGAACTCTTCCAGTTCTGCATTTATTTTGTTCAAGAGATCTGTTTCACCTTCTCGTACGCCAAGTCCGTAAGATTCTCCCGTTATAATAGTATAGACAACTTCCCTTCCCGAGTCTTCGGCAAATGCCTGAGCAACTGGTAAATCGAGAATGATTACATCTAATCTTGCCGGTCCAATATCCAAATCAGCGACCGCGTCGATGTATAAATCGTAGAGCTTGAGGTTCGCTTCATCCATTAGTCCCGTATCAATGAGATTTTCTTGTACCCATCCGGCTCCCGTTGTTCCTGTTTGTGCGCCGATCGTAAGGTTAGCAATACTTGCTGTAAAATTTTCGAGATTGTGTGATTCATTGATTTCTACACCTGAATCTTTTTTGATTAATACTGATTGATCAGCTTCATAATATGGAATGCTGAAATCGATCTGTTCTTCTCTCTCCTCTGTAATAGTCATTGCTGCAGCAATAACATCAATCGTTTCTGCCTGCAGTGATGGGATTAATGAATCAAAGCCGATGTCCTTGACTTCAACAGTGTAATTCAGGCTTTCAAGGATTGCTGTCACCATTTCAATGTCAAAACCGATAATATTTCCATTTTCGTCAGTGTATTCAAATGGGGCAAAATCTGCTGATGTCCCGACAATAATTTTGTTTACCTCTTCTTCTACACATCCTGATAATGCAACAGCAAGTCCCACCATTGCTAATACCATTAACGTTGAGAATATTTTCTTTTCTTTATTCATATTTCACCTCCTCCGTTTTTTTAAGTATATAGTTCGCTCATTATTTAAATTTTCTAGTTTTTTTCTTCTTAGCATTGAAATTCACATTATATCTGTTGGGGCAATAGCCTGATACAATCACTAATTTTGTTTAGATTTAATATGGATTTTACTGAAAAAATAGTCCAGAGGCTATGATTCGAGCCTCTTCCACATGATCAGATTCTTCATTACAGTATCTGCAAAATAGTGGGATTCTAATATTCTCTCCTTAGAGTCTCGACTCTTTATCATATCTCTCCTTCAGCTTTTTCTTGGAAATCTTTCCCGATCCCAATTTGGGTAGGCTCTCTGTGAACTCCACTGACTTGGGGATCTTGTAGGCGGCAATTCTCTCCTTACAGAATTCTATGATTTCCTCTTCAGTTACCTTTTCCCCTTTGTTGAGGACTATAATCACCTTCACAATTTCGCCCCATTCCTCGTCTGGAATGCCTATGACCGCTGCCTCCAGTACCGAGGGATGCGTGTACAAAACATTCTCCACTTCTATGGAGTAAACATTTTCTCCCCCGGTGATAATCATGTCTTCCTTACGATCAACAATGGTGACATAGCCCTCTGCGTCAATAGCAGCCATATCCCCAGTGTAAAACCAGCCGTTCTTGAAAACCTTCTCCGTTTCCTGAGACAACTTCCAGTAACCCTTGGTAATGGTCTCACCCTTCACAATGATTTCTCCAACCTCCCTGTTATCAGGCTTGACTTCCTCTCCCTTCTCATTGACAACTTTCAACTTAACGCCTGTAAATTCCCTGCCCGTGGTCGACTTATATCTCAATCGCTCCTCATAAGGAAGAGAACGGAGATGATCCTTCAATATTGACATGGTTAGGAAAGGACTGGTTTCTGTCATGCCATAAGTCTGGATGTAATCGCATTTAAAAGTCTCTATAATCCTCTGTACAAGCTTGGGAGATATTGGGGCTCCACCGCTGAGAAGGACTCTGAGAGAGGAGTAATCGTAGTTGTCTACCTCTAGATAGTTGACTAGACGGTAGTACATGGTGGGCACTAAATTCGTAAGTGTCACTCTCTCTTTTTCTATACTATCGCATATTGTCTTTGGGTCAAAGTCGCTCGATATAATATGGGTGCCACCAACCCCGGTAATGGCCCAAGTTGCCCATGCATCTGCCAAATGAAAGAGGGGAGCTGCATGGAGCCATACATCATTATCTTTAAGGCACAACTCAGCAATGGTGCAGAGGGCATGCAAATATACATTTTTATGAGAAAGTACTACTCCTTTTGCTCTACCTGTGGTGCCACTGGTATAGTAGATTTGCGCTACATCCTCTTCATCTACATCAACCGAGGGGGGAATGGAAGGTGCAGAGGCTATGAAATCCTCATATTTCTCTCCCGTCCATATGATTTTGATATCTTGTTCCAGCCTTTTACTTGCATCATCAGCTTTTTTGGAAAAATTGCTGTCCGCAATCAGCAATCCTGCTTCAGAGTCCTTTAGAATAAAGGCCAGCTCGTTGGCAGAAAGATAATGGTTCAATGGAACTAAGGCGGCCCCAATCTGCATGACTCCAAAGTAGCTTTCTAGATAATAATGGCAGTTTTTGTGAAACACTGCCACTTTATCACCTTTTTTAATTCCCGATTCAAGAAGAGCATTGGCTAGCTTGCCAACTCTGCAACCAAACTGTCGATAAGTAAATTTCTTGCCGCTGCACACCACCGCTTTCTTCTCTGGATACGACCTAACGGCTCTGGGCAGGATTTTGGTCAGATTCATATTTCATCACATTCATAGACGTTTGAGATTATAAATATAATCTCTTTAGCAATTTAAAGAATGCTTTCTTCTTTTACTTTCCTAATCAGAAAAATAGGTAAATATGCCGGGAGATAGAAAATCCCGTTAATAAAAATTGGATGAAAATCACGAGGCTATGATCACCCATAAAAACACAGGACTACCTTCATGTTTTTATAACGTTGCAAGTTTCTTTGCATTGAATGATAACTGTTAATAACCTCACAAAACGCTATGTTACCGCAGTTGCACTTGACAACGTTTCTTTTAATTTCAAAAAATCAACAGTTACTGCTATCATGGGCGAAAATGGGGCAGGAAAGACTACACTTTTGAAGATATGTGCTGGAGTGATTAATTTTGATCAAGGTGAAGTGATAGTCGATAGCTTCTCCATTGTAAAGGATGCAATATCAGCTAGGGAGCTTCTTGGCTATCTCCCAGAGATGCCTTATATGTATGATCGTCTAACAGGTAGAGAGTTTTTGTTTTATATTGCTTCACTTAGGAAGCTAAATGATGCTGAAGATGAAATTAATCGTCTCTCTGATCTTCTTGGTATTGAGCGTTTTCTAGATCAAGAATTGGGTTCCTATTCAAAGGGTATGAAACAGAAGATTTCTTTAATTGCTGCAATAATGCATAGTCCTAATAATCTGTTACTTGATGAGCCAGTTTGGGGTCTTGATCCATTAACTAGTAGAACATTAAAGAATTTTATTATAGATAGGAAGGGTACAACAGTTATTGCTACACATTCACCTCAGCTCGTAGAACAAGTTGCTGATGTTGTTTATTTTCTCAAAGAAGGTAATGTGGTATCATATGGTGATGTTCCTAGTTTCATTGATAAAAATGGTAGCATTGAGGAAGCCTATTTTCATGAGGCAGGTTAAATGCTTGAAACTTACAATGTGATACTTGCAAGTGCTAGTAGGTATCTAAGAAAGAATATTGAATCCTCGCCTTTTCTTTACTTTTTGTTTACAATTATTATTGTTTTTTCTATTGTTATGTTTGGTATGCTTACACTTTTTTTTATTGAAAATGAGGTTTTTGTTGATTTAAATGATGTTTTCTTTATTATTTTGTTCTTGTTTATTTTGAAATCCTCATATGATTTTCATAATAATTATACTAATTCACCTTCCATTTATTATGCTCTTTCAACACCTGTTTCTCACACTAGAACTGTGTTTGAGATCTTTTTAATGGTTTTCTTTGTACAACTAGGTCTGTGGGTGTTATTTTCTTCTCTATATAATGTAGTATTAATTGCTGCTGGCATAAACCTAGGCTATCCTGTTGTGTATCTTCAATTTACATTTGGAATTATGCTTGCTGCTGTGCTAGGGACAACTATTACTCTTCATTTTTTCAGTAAAAAGAAATATAGGCTAATTCCAATAGCGATTATATTTACGATTCTCTATATATGGCATGACCTATTTTCGATTCTTCTAATTTTGATTGTTTCATCTGTTTATCTATTTTGGAGTTTACATCATGCTCTTGACTCATATCAATATGTTTCTAGGAAAGAAAGAAAAAAAGAGAAATTACAGATATGGATTCGAAATGTTAAAAGGGCAATTTTTTACAAAGAAATAATAGTTCTTTGGAGAGATAGAATTCTTCTTAGTATGATTTTATCTGCTGTTACTCTTGGAATTATTTCAGGCTATCTTGCAAGATTTGGAGGGGATTCATTTCTTCCTGAGGGTTTAAAGCTTATCGTATCAAAACTTGCTCCTGGATCTTATGCACTTTTTGGAATCTATGTTTTAACAGTTTATTGTGCTGTATTCATATCACTTAATACTTTCCTAAATGAGGAACACACCCTATGGCTTATCAGGCATCTCCCAGTAGATATTAATACCGTGGTTAAAGGGAAAGCCCTTGCTCTTGTTATGCCTTTTATTTGTACAATACCGTTTGTGGCTTATTACTCTGCGTTTACATCTGGTGAATCCTTATTGTTCCTCGTATGGTTTCTTGTTTTTTCCTTTCTTGCTGGTGTTATTATTTCTTTTCCTCTTGGCGCTAAATATGTTGGTAAAAAATCAGATATCCTGCTCTTGTATAGTGTTTCTTTGATTATTTTTGTAATACTAAGTGTTGTTTTTTCATTTGATATTGTATTTAGAATGCTTTCATTACCAAGGTATCTTTTTTATGTTCTTACCATTGTTTTTGAGTTGTTGTTACTTGTTGTTTCTCTTAAAGTTTCTTCAAATATTTTAGCGTTGAAATACAAAAACGTTGTTAAATCAATATAATGATGATAAGAAATGGAATAAAATCCTAGAAGAAGACGAATTCTTTCAGCTTGATAAACTTTAGTACCAAAGTTAGCTATCTATGTTTTTAATAAGAACAGGATAATATTATATATTAAAAATCAATATTAGTCTAGGGAGAAAAATTCTATGGTTAAAGAAATTGTTAGAAAAGGAATAGCTATCGGTATCATAGTCTTCTTAGTTAGCGTAACCGTTCCAATACAACTTGAATCCATCATTATAGCAAGTACCCCGGAAGAACATTCGACCGCAGATGATCGTTTTGACAACCTCATTGAATCTATGATGTCACTCGCTCATATGCCTGCTCTTTCTACAGCGATTGTTAAAGATAATGAACTTGTTTGGGCCAAGGGCTATGGTTTATATGATAGAGAAAATAATAAAGAGGCAAATGAGGAAATAATCTACCTTGTTGCATCAATTTCAAAAACATTTACAGCTACTGCCATAATGCAACTCTATGAAAAGGGCTATTTCGACTTGGATGATGATGTAAATAATTATTTAAGCTTCAACTTAAGAAATCCAAAATATCCTGATAAAAATATCACGTTCAGAATGCTACTCGCCCATCAATCGAGCCTTGCAACAGATCTACCAACCTTCTTCATGGCAGTGCCGGGGGAGTTAGCAATAACTGGATATCCCTATCCCTTTCTACAAGAACTCTTAGTTCCTGGTGGTATCCATTATCGACCACAATTGTGGAACAACTATCCTCCTAGCGAAGATATGTATTATGCAAATATAGGCTTTGCCGTGTTGGGTTATCTTGTAGAAATATTATCTGGACAAACGTTGGAAGAATATTGCAGGGAAAACATTTTTGAACCACTTGGAATGAACGAAACAAGTTTTCGATTGGCTAATGTCAATGTCAGTAAAGTTGCTGTGCCTTACAAGTTTCTACGAAGAGAATATTATCCATTTATTCACTATAACGTTCTTAATTACCCTGCAGGCGGACTCAGAACATCTGTTGTTGATCTTTCTCATTTTCTCATTGCTCATATGAATGACGGAGTATATGACAATACCCAGATCCTTTCTCCGGAAAGTGTTGAAGAAATGCATACCGTACAGTATCAAAGTGACACCTATAATTTTCAATATGGGTTAGGTTTCCAGATTTGGAAAACTTTAACAGATACCTATATCGGTCATTCTGGCGGCTTGTATGGAGTAGCAACAAAAATGGTATTTAGAGAATCTGATGATATCGGTATCATCATGTTTTTCAATAAAGCAGTAGGAAAGCAAATAGATAGATTCGTTTTCTCGATGATAGAGTTATTGTTATTTCTAAAGGGAAATGGTTTTAGGACATCTAGGATAGGACCCAAAGAAGTATTTGAAATCATGCAGTCGAATAAATTCTTATCATTAGATTACAATATCGACAACCAAAGAATAGAATCGCTAATAGCATTAAGAGGCACTTAATTTTGTAATTCTCTTACATAAAATTCATCTAATCATGGTATTATGGTTATATTTTAAAAGGTTAATCACCATTATACATTACTTTCAATAATCAGGAGAGGCTTATATGGAATTTATTGATGTTATAAAATCTCGGAAGAGTATCCGCACCTATAGCGATAAAGAAGTAGAAGATGAAAGGATAGAATGTATCCTTGAATACGCACGATTAGCGCCATCCTGGGCAAATAAACAATGTTGGCATTTCATCGTCGTAAAAAATAAAGCAACAATTAAGGCATTATCAAAGGCAAGTATTATCAACAGATGGTTGAAAAATGTTCCAGTTATTATCGTAGCATGTGGTGACCCAAAATCAAGCGGTATCAGTAATGGCATAGAATATTACACGGTGGACGTAGCAATAGCAATGGAGCATATCATTCTTGCCGCTACTGACATCGGCCTGGGCAGCTGTTGGATTGGTGGATTTGATGAAAAAAAGGTGAAAAACATACTAGGAGTACCTGAAAATATTAGAGTTATCACACTTACACCACTTGGGTATCCTGCACATAAAAAAGGTGTAGGAGAACGCGCTACAAAAATTTTAATACGAAGTAAAAAAAGAAAGAGTTTAGATGAAATCGTTCACTATGAAAGATGGAAAGTATGAAGATATGTCCTGAAAGACACTAATCATTGGAAATTTATTTGATCAAAAACCTGCTAGTATTACAATTGAACCTACAAGTTTTTTAGAAAGATAGATGCCTATCTCTAGATCTGTTTTTTCCTCTGAAAAGACAACAGATTTAGAGCAATGAATTTAAACCGTCTGCTCTACTACCATCTTACTTGTTTCAGATTCCCAGCCGCACTCGGGACAGTACCATTCGCTATCTCTATATCCAACTGGCTGGTGTCTACATATAGGGCATTTATGTATCATTGCATCTCCCCATTTCTGATAACAGTTGTTTATTTAAAAATATTTCAATCAAAAAACCCGCTAGGGTATAACTATGAAATAAGAAATAGTATTTTTATTGAGGATTACACACTTTTCCCATAAAGAGAATATTTCCAGTTTCCCCGTGTTGAATTAAGAGTATAAACGGATGATCGGCATTAAATTCAATGACGTCGGGTACACTTTTAAGAACCATATGAACTGAAGTTGCACCAGCTGCCTCCGTACCTTCCTCATTTACCTCAATAAACGCCTTATGAATCACCTTTTCAATAAACAACTCTTGGTGTCCAGTCATCCCCGAAAAATCCGCATCCATTGTAAAAGGAACCTGCATCCCCATATCCATTAGATAATTCTTTAATTGATACTCAGTTTCAAGTTTGAATTTTGGTAATAATACTTGAACTGCGGTTTTTGTCAAAGAATTCCGCCAGTGTGAAAGATTTTCATAATTGATCATATTTTCAACATTTGGTATATCTTTTTCCTTTGGAAGCAAAATCATCATAGAAAGCTTGTCACCCGTATATGGCAATTCTAAAATCTGCAAATCATCTGTTTCAGTATAACTCAACTCGACGGAAGATTCTGAGAAACTCATCATAGGAACTTTCACGGTGTTTTCTGGGGAGATTTCAAAATCTTTTTCCAAAGTGCTTTCAGGATCAAACTGATATTTCCAAATACCTTTGAAATAGACTGCATTAGTCAAAATTAATTTAGTAAGTGGATGAATATCACCACTACTAAGTAAATCTTTAATTTTTCCCTTTGTATTTTCTTCCACCCAGTGATTAATCAGCTGAGCCGCCTGTTCAGCATTTGAGAAATCAATTTCTGATGCTTTGCCCATATAATAATTCTCAATAAAACTGAGATATTCCTGTAGAAATGGATAATTCTCTTGAATCCATAAAGCGTTCGCTGTGTTAAGTGTATATTCCTTATCTATATTCAACAGGTTATATATTCTTCCAAAAGAACAAAGCATGGTGTCATTATCTTGCGGAAAATGAAGTACATTATACATTTCCTCCGCTGTTTCACCATGAGCTCCCTCATAAGTCATAGCAAGAGCAACAAAAATACTATATGGGGAAAAGAAAACATTCTCATCACTGTTAGAGTATAACTTTTTATACATTTCAAATGAAAAATCGTTCATAGCATCAACAAGAGAATCCACGCTTTCAGCCGTTGCATTAGTATCAATTGCCATAGGCTGCCCTTTTACCGTTGAATAAAAAAAGAATCCTTGATAAAATGATGGTTTCGATTCAATGACCCCATTTTAAAAAATGAGGTCTCTAAACATTGAATCGAGTGAACTCTCGGAGTTCAACTATTGGTGAATGTGATAGTAAAAGAATATCACAAGAGAGAAACATAAACTTTTACCA